>JBDHWI010000034.1:0-29540 GCA_039810125.1 Thermoflexales bacterium
CCGCCACCCTGCGCAGATAGGCCATGCCAATCATGATCTTCGATTGCCCGCTCCCCGCGTTCAAGTTTTGGATGTATTGGTCCTCCAGCAATGGGCAGCTTTCAATTTGGAAACCTCTGCTCTGCAAGTATGGGAAGAATTGATAGAAGCGGTAGCGACTGCTTGCGCCGGCGCGCGCATATCGCGGAAGTACAAGCAATTTCAGCATTTATTCCAGCAAATCGTTAAATTACCCCGCGAGGAAATTCGGTTGAAACAACACATGCTGCACCAAACCACAGCATCAATCACCTATTGATACTGTAATCAGGAATAACCAACCGATACCCTCTTAGAGAGCATCCACGTGTTGACAAAAGCGACTACAACGAACAGCGTCCACAAATGACCGTAGGCTTGTAAGTATGGATTGGTTGCATTTGCAAATAGAAAGCATATACAACCCACCAAAACAGGGGCTACGTGTGATCCAAGGATCTTGTCCATCCTCATCATTTCTATGCCCTTCACACATAGCCAAACGACCCCTGCTGTATATGCCAGGAAGCCGACAAATCCCATCTGAAACAACAGCTGCGCATATTGCAATTCATACATCCACGGGCGGGCATCATTGCGTATAACCACCTCTGTATATGAGCCAAGTCCCCACCCCCATATCGGGCTCTGCAGCCACCCTGAGAGAAGCGCGTTGAGTTGATCAAATCGGACAAACTCAACTGAAGAATCAAAGCTAGATAGAACAAATAGAATCTGCTCATCCAGTCGCCACCCCAACACATTGGTCATCACGGCAAGTATGAGGCCTGACAGTATGGCAAGAAAGCCAAAGGCTGCTATTCCGCGCCTTGTTATGCGCAGTTTCCGACCTTTGGGCTGAAAGCTAATTAGCAGTAAAGTGATCGGAACGGCAAATACTATATTAAGAAGACCTGCTCTTCGTCCACTCATAAAGATCCCAAAGATGCTAAAGAAGAGCGCGAGCCACAACCATTTTCTGGCCACAAATCTATTGTTACTGTTTCTGCCAATCATCAACGCAGCGATAAAGTAAGGTGCTAGATAAACAAGCGTGGAGATCGCATATAAGCGCATCTGTGTGTAGCCTTCGTAAAAGACGATGTCCTGGTACTGGGTAATCACTATCCGCAGTGATTCTGGTAAAACACCCAAACTGAATAAAAGCTGATTGATGATTACCAAACCAATTGCAATCGCGCCAATTACAAGCAATCGTTGTAAATTCAGCAAATACTTCGGGCTACTAAATCGCCCAACGAACACGATGTACACCATTGGCCAGACAACATATATCAGCGCCGAAAAAACAGCTCCCGGTGCGTTGTTTATGACTCCGATTGCGACAAACAGCAGCCCTAGAAGCGCGTAGAAGACAGTCAAGCCAACTATCGACTTGTGTAGATGTATTTCACGTCTGCCTAGCAATGCCTCAATCAACATTAAAAATAACAGGGTTGCGATCAGTATTGCTTTTAACAAATCTTCGCTTACAGGCAAGACAAGAAACAAAAAGAATAGCGCGACGAACAAACGGTCAACCAAAAAAGTCGTCAAGTTCTTGGCGGAGAAAATCGTTTTCGGAATTCGCACAACCATATTTGCCATCTCTATTGGTGCCCTGGGAAAAGACAAGTCCTTTTTCAACTCTTTATCCAAACTAGGACAGCACTAAATCGCGTTGTCTACCCCAGGCAAGCAGAACGCTCAAGGCTGTAAACCCGCCGAGTTGAATGATGATCATAGTTGGCAGATAGGCAAGGCCTGCTGTGAATAGCAGAATCACAGCCACCACCCACAGCGCGCCGCAAAAGACTGCCAGAGTCTGGTTCCTCAACAATCCCTGCAAATATCCCTGTCTGAGCATGGAATAGGTAACGATGTTGGGCAACAGGATGAGCGCTGACACAACGAGAAAGGGGAGAAATTCTTCCCAAGAGATATGCCCTGTTGACCAAAGTTCACGATATATGAGCGAGGCTGGAACAATCAGCACAAACATGGCGACAACCATTCCCACGTAGAAGAGAGTTTGTCTCAAACGACTTCGAGTGCCGCCAACCCCATACGGATATTTGACAAACAGCAGGGGTAGAAACACCGGCCCCAAACTGGTCACGAGCACCGCGACAAAGTCGCAAAAACGCGACAAAAACAGGTATTTCTGAATCTCCAATGCGGAAATGCCGGCTGAGCCGGCCAGGGATAACAGCAGCACGTCAGACCGAAACATCCAATAATTCATGGCTTGCTGTAGAACCATGGGAGTGCTCACGTCGCTGTCCACACGCCGATAGCTTGACGCATCTGCCGGGTTCCTCCGTGAGATGAGCCACAGATACGCTGCGCGCGTCAAACTGGAACTGATAAAAAGCACGATCACCCATGCGGTGTTCAAACCCACCGTCAAACCAACAATCAGGACAAGCAGCAAAAAGACGGGATAGTTGAAGAGGGATGCGCTGGCTGCTTGGGGGAATTTTTTGCGCGCATTGAGATCTGCAATCCGCATGACAGAATATGCATCCACCGGCAAGCTGAAAAGCAGCCCCAGGGCTGCCCATGGCGAGAACAAAGCACCGATGATGATTGCAAAAAGCACGCTGGCAGGCAGCACGCGGCGAGTGATGTGCCTGGTTGCATCAAACACAAGGGTTCTGTCCGCGCTTACAGCCGCAAAGACAACCTGATCGATACCGAATTTGGCAACCGTGAGCGCAAAGACCTGCCACTGGATGAATATGACGATGAAGTTGGCGATTTCACTGTCAATAAACGTCAACCTGCCCGAGGATATCAACGCCAGGCTGACACCGCTGACAAGGTTGGCGCCAAGAAGCAGAAATGCGCCAACACCATATTGTTTGATTCTTGACCCATTTGCCAGCAGCGCGGCTACGTGGAGACGAGATGTCATTTTGACTGCTTCAAAGCCCTGATGGCATGTTCGTTGCCAGGATCTATCGACAAAACATGCGCATAGATGTCTTGCGCCTTTAACGCATCCCCAGAGGTGCGATGGTAATCTCCCAATGCCAGCAAGGCTGCCACATTTTCTGGTTGCAAAGCCAGGGCTTCCTCCAGCGAGGCCAGCCCCTCAGAACCTCTGTCGGCAGCGATCAACGCGACACCGAGCGACACCCTGTAATCCGAACTCTCTGGCGCCAGCCGAATCGCCTCTTTGTAGTTAGCAATGGCATTGACAGGATCGCCGAGTCTCAGATAAGCATGCCCCAATTGAAAATACGCTGCAGCCAACCCCTTTTGCCCGTTCCCAAAGTCATTGATCTCTATTGATTTTTTGAATAACTCAACCGCTGCAAGATCATCCGGTGGAGTGACGTGATATACCTTCAGCCACCCTTGTGAAAACAAGGCGTCGCTGCGTCCAACAGTCGCGTGGCTGCTCGCGCCGGCAGCCGCCAGATATGCCGCTGAAGCATCTCCTGAATTCCCTTGGCCTTCATACATCCTGCCGAGCGAGTAATAGACGTCTCGCTGGGCAAAACCCAGCCTTTGAGCTTGTTTCAGGCTATGTATCGCATCCATCCATCGGCCAAGTTTGCCATACGCCTGTCCCTGGGCATACCAGTCCTTCGCAGATTTGGGTTCGATCAGAATAGCTCGCTTCAGCCAGGTCATTGCCTCTGCCGCTCGTCCCGCGCTTTCAGCATAAATGCTGTATTCCCAGCTGTTGCTATTGGTCAAGGCGGCATCGTCCAGGCTCTCGATCAATCTGGATTTGGAAATGGATTCGTCGCCAAGCATTTCACCCGCTTCCTCGTAGGCTTGAATCCTTGCAGCGACGCAAACACCATCTAAACGGAATGCTGTGCACAGGTCATCAGCTGCGTGGATCACCTCTGTCCAATCACCACTCCGTTCCAGCAGGCGAAGTTGGGAAATACGTTGTATCCGCCGAGCGTCCAATTGCGAAGCGTCAACCTTGATCTCATCAGCCAAAGAATCGACCGCATCCTGGTGACCCGACCCCAGGTATCGCAATATGTTTAGGGCATAAAGGTTGTCCGATACCACTGCCGGCATCATGAGGGCAGCCACCGCGCCGATCAGGACACACGCGATAAGCCATGCCGGCGGATTGATAAGCCTGCTTGACATTCACCACTTACTCTATCGCCATCTTGGGAGCGCCGATTTGCTTGATGCAGAAATCTGGTCATCTGCGTCACGTTCATCGCGCACATGCGCCGTTCGCAGCGCGCTTTTGCTCGTCGCCGGCTTGCAACAACAAGCCCGCCTCACTTCCGCGAGGCGGGCGTTATTCTCCCACAAACAACATCGCCTACCGCAGCAGCAACTCTGCCTTTACCGAGCCTTCCGCAGCGTCATACTTCGTCTTGAAGCCGACCTGCTCGCTCACGCGGATCATGCCGACATTGTCTGCCAGAATGTCGGCCGTGATGCGCGACACCTTCTCGTCGCGGCCAACCTGCACCAGCCGGCTCAGCAACTCCTTGCCCAGCCCGTGCTGCTGGTATGCATCGCTGATCAGGATCGCGAACTCGGCCTCCTTGCCACCGCGCAGCTTGATCAGCCGGCCCACCCCGATCACCTGTGGCTTGCCGGCCTGCCCTGGGCCTGTCGCCGGGTCCTTCTTCTCCGCCACCAGCGCCAGCTCACGCGCGTAGTCGTTGAAGCAGATGCGCGTCAGCCGCTCGTGCGCAATGCGTTCGGTCAGCGGCATCGGATGGAAGTAACGCGAATACACGCTCTCGTCGCTCAGCGTCTTGTGAAACTCCACCAGCAGCGGCTCGTCCTCCGGCCGGATCGGGCGGATCATCACCGTCGTGCCGTCGTTCATCTTCCACGGCGACACATACTGCACCGGATACGGGCGGATCGCGCGGCGCGGAATATCCGCCTCGGTCATCTTCTGCGCGTTGTGCAGCACCACGCGGGCATCCAGCGCGATCAGGCTGCGGCCGGCGGCCGCCTCCATCGTCGATTCCACCGGCGCCGCCACCAACGGGTTGATGTCCAATTCCTTGATCCAGCGCTGCTCGCTCACCAGATAGCTGAAGCGCACCATCAACTGCTCCAGCGCCTCCATGTCCACCGCCTTGCGCCCGCGCACGCCCTGCAATGCCGTGTAAATCTTCGTCCGCTCCATCATCCGCCGCGCCAGCGTGCTGTTCAACGGCGGCAGCGCCAGCGCGCGATCCTTGAACACCTCGACCAACTGGCCGCCCGTGCCGAACAACAGCACCGGCCCCAACTGCACGTCCACGCTGCTGCCGAGGATCAACTCGTAGCCATCCAGCTTCACCATCGGCTGCACCGTCACGCCCAAAAAGTCGGCGGCGCTGGCGCGCGCGCTCACGCTGGCAAAAATCCTGCGGTAGGCGTCGCGCACGGCAGACGCATCACGCAGGTTCAACTGCACCCCGCCCACGTCAGTCTTGTGGGTGATGGTCTCGGAGTGCAGCTTCAACACCACCGGATAGCCGAACCCGTCGGCAAATTTCACCGCCTCGTCCTCGCTCGTCGCCACCTCGGTCGGCACTGTCGGGATGCCGTACGCCAGCAGCAGTTTCTTCGATTCATATTCGGTCAGGATCGTGCGGCCGCTGGCCTTCACGGCTTCGATGATGCTCTTCGCACTCGCGCGGTCGATCTGCACGTCTTCGCTCTGCGCCAGCACAGGCGTCTCATACAGCAAGCGCAGGTTGTCGGTGTACTTCCACATGTAATCGAACATGCGCGCCGCTGTGTCAGGATATCCAAACGTGGGGATGTTCGCGGCATTCAACACCTTCTCGCCGGCTTCCACGCTCACGCCGCCCATCCAGCTTGCCAGCAACGGCTTGCCCCGCAAGCGCGAGTAGGGCGCGAGCATCTCAGCAATGGCCTTCGCATCGGTCATCGCCTGCGGCGTCAGGATCACCAGCATGCCATCGCTGTGCGGGTCGGCCGCCACCACTTCCAGCGACTTGGCGTAGCGCTCAGCCGTCGCGTCGCCCAGCACGTCAACCGGGTTGTTGTGGCTCCAGGCCGCCGGCAAAAATTCGTTCAGCTTGGTCATCGTCTCGGGCGAGATCTCGGCCAGTTGGCCGCCGTTCTGCACCAGGGCATCCGTCGCCAGCACGCCCGGCCCGCCGGCGTTGGTCACGATCGTCAGGCGCGGTCCCTTCGGGCGCGGCTGCTTGCCCAGCACTTCGGCCATGTAGAACAGGTCGCTGATGGTGTTCACGCGCAGCACGCCGCAGCGGTTGAAGGCTGCATCGAGCGCATCGTCGCTGCCAGCCAGCGAGCCGGTGTGCGAGGCGGCGGCGTGGGCGGCGGCCTCGGTGCGGCCGGCCTTGATCACGATGATCGGCTTGTTCAGCGACACTTCGCGCGCTGCGCTGATGAACGCGCGCGCGTTGCCAATCGTCTCCATATACATCACAATGCTTTCGGTGTCGGGGTCATCGCCCAGGTAGTCGATCAGGTCGCCCCACCCCACGTCCAGCATCGAGCCGACCGAGATGAAGTGCGAGAAGCCGACGTTCTCGCGGAAGCTCCAGTCCAGCACCGCCGTGCAGAGCGCGCCGCTCTGGCTGATGAAGGCGACGTTGCCTTTGTTGGCGATCTTGTCGGCAAAGGTGGCGTTCAGGCCGACCGCGGTGTTCATGATGCCCAGGCAGTTCGGGCCGACGATGCGCATCTGCGCCTCGCGCGCCATGGTCAAAATCTGGCGCTCCAATTCCACGCCGGCCGGACCGACTTCCTTGAAGCCGGCGGAGATGATCAGCGCAGCCTTCACGCCGGCCTGGATGCATTCGCCGATGATGCCGGGCACGGTCGGCGCCGGCGTCACAATCACGGCCAGATCCACTTTCTCTGGCGTTGCGGCGATGCTGGGAAAGGCCGGCACGCCCAGCACCTCGCTGCGCTTGGGGTTGATGGCGAACACCTTGCCCTGAAAGACTTTCAGGTTCTCCATGATCGCCTTGCCGACGCTGCCTTCCTTGTCTGTGGCGCCGATCACGGCAACGGTCTTGGGCTTGAAGAGAGCTTCGAAGGATTCACGTTCCTTGCTGAGGGCTTCGATTGAAGTCACAACCTTGCCGGTCGGGGTATGCGCACTCATGGCAGTTAGTCAACTCCACCTGAAAGACTTTGTGAGGGCTGCGCCGGCGGCGCACAACACGCCACGCCGCAACCAAAATACTCCGGCAGATAATATCCCATTCATCCAAAGCCGGCTACCGGCAAAGAGTCAAACCTACACCTAGCCACTTGGCGATTGCCGCGGCCATTCGCGTATAATCGCCCCATTCCATTCTCAACTAGATTGATGGAGAAGAAGGTGATTTCGTGGCTCGTGTCGTAGTCGAAGATGATGAGACCTTTGAGTCTGCGCTCCGGCGCTTCAACAAGATCGTGCAGGGCAATCGCATCCTCGTGGAAGTGCGCAACCGCCGCTTCTTCGAAAAACCCAGCGTGATCAACAAGCGCAAGCGCGCCGCCAAGCTTCGCAAGAGCAGGCGCAACAGCATGAAGTTCTCTCAACCCGAGTAGAAGCACACCTTCATCGCATCACAGGGCAGGCGCTCGCGCTTGCCCCTTTTCTTTTTCCGCGTCGCCGGCATTCGCGCACCCCAGCGCGCCGGCGGCCTCGATCACAATCACCCTCGCAATCAGCCGCCACCCACTGCGTGCATGCAATCAGCAGCGCGCAAACAAAACCATGAGCATCCTGAAAAACTTCCACCCGCCCACGCTGAAAGACTTGCGCGCCTTGCGCAAACCGGTGCGCAACATGGCCGACGAGCAGGAAGAAAGCATGACCCGCCTCGACCGCGCCGCGCTCGCCATCACGGCGCGGGTCGGCTCCTTCGCCTTCTTCCTGCTGGTCCTTGTCTGGACCGTGCTCTGGCTCAGTTGGAACACGGTTGCGCCGCCGGCGCTGCGATTCGACCCGCCCACCGGCTTTGTCCTGTGGCTGTTCATCTCGAACATGATCCAGCTCCTGCTCATGCCGCTGTTGCTGGTCGGCCAGAACCTGCTGGGGCGCTATGCGGATCGCCGGTCGCAGAATGACTATGAGGTCAATCTGAAAGCCGAGCGTGAGATCGACACCGTGCTGCAGCACCTGGAGCAGCAGCGCGTCGTGCTATTGCTGCTGGCGCGCAAGGCCGGCGTCTCGGACGATGAACTTGCCGCCCTGATGCGTGATACCGCCCCAGCGCGATCCGCGACATAGCAGGCGGCATCGCCAGCGCGCAACGCATGTCGCAGCAGTGGTATACTTTGGCAATCCCCCCCGGGGGGATAGGATTCAACAGGAGAATAAAAATCATGCAGACAAAAACAGTCACAGTGCCAGCCATCGGTTGCGCGGGGTGCGTTCGCACGATCCAAAACGAAGTGTCGGAGATCAAGGGTGTCGCTTCCGTCAAGGGCGACCAGAACAGCAAGCAGGTGGTAATCGAGTGGGATGCGCCGGCGACCTGGGACGAGATCAAGGCCAAGCTCGTCGAGATCGACTACGCGCCACAGGAGTGAGCATATGACAACCAACGTGATCGAACTGCCCGTCACGGGCATGACCTGCGCCAACTGCGCCAACACCATCGAGCGCACGTTGAAGAAAGCGCCCGGCGTCACCGGCGCTGCCGTGAACTTCGCCAGCGAGCGCGCGCAGGTCGAGTTCGATCCGGCGCAGATCAAGCCGGCAGAGATGATCGAACGCATTCGCAAGGCCGGCTATGACGTCACGGTCGCGCATGTCGAGTTGCCGCTGCTCGGCATGACCTGCGCCAACTGCGCCAACACCATCGAGCGCACGCTGAAAAAGTTGCCAGGCGTGAGCAACGCCGCGGTGAATTACGCCAGCGAGCGCGCGTCGGTCGACTATGTGCCGGGCGCAATCGGCATCGCCGACATGGTGAGCGCAGTGCGCAAGGCCGGTTACGACGTGCCGACGCAGGGCGCAACCGTCAGCGATGCCTCGTCGCTCGATGCAGAGCAAGTCGCGCGCGAGGCCGATATCCGCGACCGCAAGCGCCGCATGGTGTTCGGCCTCCTCTTCGCCATCCCGGCATTTATCATCAGCATGAGCCGTGATTTCGGCCTGCTGGCGCAATTGTTCGGGCCGGCGTTCGCACCGATGAGCGCTGCGCCAGGGATGGGCGGCATGATGATGGAGCCGGCCGGCTACAGCGCCATCAACTGGCTGCTGTTCGCCCTGGCGCTGCCGGTGCAGCTCTACACCGGCTGGCCATATTACGTGCACGGCTACAAATCCCTGCGCAACGGCGCGGCCAACATGGATGTGCTGGTTGCGCTTGGCTCCAGCGTCGCGTTCCTCTACTCAGTCGTGATTACGCTCGGCCTCGCCAGCGGCCACGTGTATTTCGAAACGGCTGCGGTCATCCTCGCGCTCATCAGCGTCGGCAAATACATCGAGGCGCGAGCCAAGGGCCGCACGAGCGAGGCGATCAAACGCCTCATCAACCTGCGCCCCAAGACCGCGCGCGTCATGCGCGACGGAAGTGAGATCGACGTGCCGGTGGAGCAGATCAGCGTCGGCGATGTGATCATCGCACGGCCGGGTGAGAACATCGCCACCGACGGCATCGTCGTCCACGGCGCATCCGCCGTCGATGAGAGCATGATCACCGGCGAGAGCGTGCCGCGCGACAAGAAGCCTGGCGACGCGGTGATCGGCGGCACGGTGAACAAGGAAGGCACGCTGCGCTTTGAGGCATCGAAAGTCGGCAAAGACACCGCGCTCGCGCAGATCATTCGTCTGGTCGAACAGGCGCAGGGCAGCAAGGCGCCAATCCAGGCGTTGGCCGACAAGGTGTCGGCGGTGTTCGTGCCGGCGGTGCTGGTCATCGCCGCGCTCACCTTCATCGCCTGGATGCTCTTCAGCGGCGGCGACTTTGAGCGCGCCATGATCAGCGCGGTGTCGGTGCTGGTAATCGCCTGCCCGTGCGCGCTCGGCCTCGCCACGCCGACCGCCATCATGGTTGGCATGGGCAAGGGCGCCGAGAATGGCATCCTCTTCCGCAACAGCACTGCGCTGGAGCAGGCCGCGAAAATCGACGCGGTGGTGCTGGACAAGACCGGCACCATCACGCAGGGGCAGCCGCAGGTGACCGACGTGATTGAAGCGCCGGCGGCGCAACTGGCTGGCGCCTCACTGCTGAAGTGGGTAGCCAGCGCAGAGAAGGGCAGCGAGCATCCGTTGGCGCAGGCGGTGGTGCAGGCCGCCGAGGCGCAGGGGGAGAAGCTGTTCGCGCTGCAGAAGTTTGTCGCAGTGCCAGGCAAGGGCATCACGGCCTACATCGAGAATCGTCAGGTGACCGCCGGCAGCCCGAAGCACGCCCAGATGCTCGGCCTTGCGCTCGATGCCGCAACGCAACAGCAAATCGATGCGTTGCAAGGACAGGGCAAGACGGTGATCGTGATCGCCATCGATAACCAGCCCGCCGGCATCATCGCGCTGGCCGACACGATCAAGGCCAGTTCAGCAGAGGCGATTGCGGCGATGAAGCGGCAGGGTGCGTCGGTGGCGATGCTGACCGGCGACAACGCGCGCGCAGCGCAGACGATTGCGCAGCAGGCCGGCGTGAATGATGTGTTTGCCGAGGTGTTGCCGGCAGACAAGAGCGCCATCGTCGAGAAGTTGCAACAGCAGGGCAAGGTCGTGGCGATGGTCGGCGATGGCATCAACGACGCGCCGGCGCTTGCGCAGGCCAACATCGGCATGGCCATCGGAACCGGCACCGACGTGGCGATCGAGGCCGCCGACGTCACGCTGATGAGCGGCGACCTGCGCACTGTGTCGAAGTCGATCACGCTTTCGCGGCAGACAGTGGCAGGCATTCGCCAGAATCTGTTCTGGGCGTTCTTCTACAACGTCATCCTGATTCCGGTCGCGGCGATTGGGTTGTTCGCGCAGTATGGGCCGATGTTCGCCGCCGGCGCGATGGCATTCAGTTCGCTGTTCGTCGTGGGCAACAGCCTGCGACTGCGAGCGAAGAAGTTGTGAGATTGTTCGGGCTGAAGCGTGCAGGCGCACCCTCGCGCGCCTGCACGCGCTGATGAAGAACCATGGAAAAGACATCCAAAGCCAAGACCATCCGCCGGCTGCAAATCGCCGAAGGCCATGTGCGCGCCATCCAGCGCATGGTCGACAACGGCGACTACTGCATCGACATCATCCGCCAGATCAACGCCGTGCAATCAGCGTTGGGCAAGGTGTCGCAGGTGATCCTTGAGGAGCATCTGAGCAGTTGCGTGACCGAGGCCGTGCGCGGAGACGACCCCAGGCAGCGCGAGAAAGTGCTGGACGAAATCGCCGGCTTGTTCGAACACAGCGGCAAATAGCCAAACTGACCGATCTTGAAGATCGGTCAGTTTTTTGATCGCACCGCGCGTCTGGCGCCCATCCTCGCAGCCGCGCGATTGCATCCAAAAGCCGATTCACTTTGCGCGCCGCGCGTTTACCATCGCCGGCCAACCATGCTCGCCAAAGTGTATTCGTGCGCCATCGTCGGCCTGGAAGGCAACATCGTCGAAGTGGAAGTGGACAGCAGCCGCGGCATGTCGTCGTTCACGCTGGTCGGGCTGCCCGACGCTGCGGTGAAGGAGAGCGGCGAGCGCGTGCGGGCGGCCATCCGCAACTGCGGCTTGCATTTTCCGAACAACCGCGTCACGGTGAACCTCGCGCCGGCAGACGTGCGCAAGATCGGCCCGAGCTACGACCTGCCCATCGCGCTTGGGCTGCTGATGGCGTCGGAGCAGCTTGACCTGGGTTGCCTGGATGGGACGATGGTGGTCGGCGAGTTGGCGCTGGATGGCAGCATCCGCCACGTGCGCGGTATTTTGCCCAGCACCGCGTTTGCGCGCGACAAGCAGTTCAAGCGCATCATCGTGCCGGCGTCCGATGCCGAGGAGGCCGCGCTGGTCGGCGGCATCGAAGTGATCAGCGCAGCCAACCTGCACGAGATCGCCAGTGCGTTGAGCGGCGCAGTCGCCTTTGCGATCGCGCAACCCAGGCCCATCACCGCCGGCACACCGATGCCCAACGTCGCCGTGCTGACCGATTTTGCCGAGATCAAGGGGCAGGAAATGGCAAAGCGCGCGCTGGAAGTGGCAGCCGCCGGCAGCCACAACCTGCTCATGGCCGGCAGTCCGGGGGCCGGCAAAACGCTGCTCGCGCGCGCCATGCCTGGCATCCTGCCGGCGCTCACGGCGAATGAAGCGCTGGACATCACGCGCATCTACAGCGTGGCCGATCAGTTGCCGCCCGACATGCCGCTCATTCAACAGCGTCCCTTCCGCGCGCCGCATCACACCATCAGCCACGCCGGCATGATCGGCGGCGGCAAATTCCCCCGCCCGGGCGAAGTGAGCCTGGCGCATCGCGGAGTGCTTTTTCTGGATGAGTTGCCGGAGTTCGACGCAAGGACGCTCGAAGTGTTGCGGCAGCCGCTGGAAGACAAGTGGGTGACGATTTCGAGGGCAAGCGGAAGCCTAACGTTTCCCGCCAGCTTCCAACTCATCGCGGCGATGAACCCGTGCAAGTGCGGCTGGTTCGGCGACCCGCAACGCGCCTGCACCTGTTCGCCGGCGCAGATCAGCCAATATCAGAAGAAGATCAGCGGACCGCTGCTCGACCGTATCGACCTGCATCTCGAGGTCAAGCGCGTGGCGTTCGAGAAACTGAACGACACAAAGCCGGCGGAGACGTCAGCGGCCATTCGCCAACGCGTGCAGTGCGCGCGCGACCGCCAGGCCAGGCGCTTCGCCGGCACGCCGCTCACCTGCAACGCCGATATGGGCGTGGGCGATTTGCGCCAGCACTGCGCGCTGGACGACGCCGGCCGCAGCCTGATGAAGGCGGCGATGAACCAGATGCAGATGAGCGCGCGCGGCTTCCATCGCGTGTTGAAGGTGGCGCGCACGATTGCCGATCTCGCCGGCGCGGATGCCATCACCACTGCGCATCTGGCTGAAGCGCTGCAATACCGGCCGCGGCGAGCCGAAGTGTGACGCTGATGGGCAGCGCGGCTTGTTCGTCGCTCGTCCACAACGCCATCCTCTGTTTCAACAAAAAAGGCCACCGACCCGGGTCGGTGGCCTTTTTTGTTTCGCTGCTCGCGGAGTTCGCGCTTACTTCGCGATAAGCTCACATGCGCCGGCACTCACTTTGCCGTCGGTAATGCGGCTATTCCCGTTCAAGTCAGTCTTGATACCGGCGGGCACCGCCTTTGGATCGCCAATGCCGATGGCCGGCGAGCCGGACTTGAGATTCAATTCGCCGCAAGGGCTGTTCTTTGGTCCGTTGCCAATACCCACGAATTGCGGATCGACCGTCTTATTGGTGTCCTTGTATTCGCTGGACTGAGTGCCTTCGCCGGCGATGCTGGCAGCGCCATTCTCGACGATGCTGTGGCTAATGACTGACTTGGCGTTCTTGTTGTAGATCGACGGACCGCTCGGGGCCGTGTTCTTCCACAGAATGACGTTGTTCAGTGTGGGGCTGCTAGTGCCACTATCACCGTAGTTGAATATGGCACCACCTGTTTGGGCCGTGTTGCCGCTGAAGGTAACATTGACCAGCACCGGCGAGCTAACGCCCTCCTTTTCACCTTGATTGAGGAGCGCTCCACCCGCTACCTTTGCGGAATTGCCGTTGAAAATGACATTCGTCAGCACCGGACTGCTGGAGCCCTTCGAGCCACCATAGTTATATAGTCCACCGCCATACTGCGCAGAGTTGCCGAAGAAGATGACATTGGTCAGCGTCGGATCGCTCTTGCCGCCTGAGCGACCTTCATCATACATCCCGCCGCCATTGCCTTCCGCCATATTGCCTCGGAACAACACATTCGTCAGCGCAGGGCTGCATTCACCCTGAGCAAAGCCATGGCAATACAGCCCCCCGCCAGAACCCTCAGAAGGTTCAACGCCATTCGCCTGGCCCGCTGTCACGATGAAACCATCGATCAGGGTGGTGCTGGTGATTGGATTCACTGTGCCATCCAGGTAGATGACATGGAGACTGTTGGCGCCGGCAATATCCTTGGTGTTGATCACGATTCCACCAGAATAATTCTTGTCGTTTTGATCGATGTCACCGCTAAGAATGGTGAGGTTCGTCACCCAGTTGCGCTCTTCAAGCGCTTTTTCTTTGCCACTAAAGCCGCCATAGATCGCCACGCCGGATGGAACCACGAAGCTGGCGCTGCGGTCATTGTCCGCTTTTTCGCCGCCCACATCCGGGTAATAGACGCCATCGGCGACCCAGATTTCTGCGCCACCAGCCACCACCGCCAGCGCATCTTGCACGTTGGTATAGGCATCCGTCCAAGTGAGACCCGTCCCCGCGCCTTTGGCATCTTTATCCACGTAGAACCGATTGATGACGGAGATGATCTCTTCGACTTCCTTGCCGTCGACACCTTGCGCCTTTACCTTGATCTGGATGTTCTTGATGGTGTTTTTGACCTTGCAGGCATCAAACTGGACGATCACAATGCGGTTCGTTTCACCGAAGGCAACATAGGGCAGGAGATCGGACGTCGCGACCTTCATTCCCACGATGTCATTGGAGTGTGCATCCTGAGTCTTCGAGTTGAAGATATAGATGCGGGCAAGGTCATCGACCTGCTCGAAAGTCACCTGAAAGTCGGTGACTTTCGCATCCTTTGGAACAAACACTTCCGTCTGAAAGTAGGTGAAATCCACCTGCGCAGCACAAGTGGTCAGCGCAGACTGCTCGTCCAGCGAGATGTTGCCCTTTACGTCACGCGGCGGCGTCCCCCAGCCGGCGTCACCGATTGGCGGGATGTTCTTCGCCTCAAACCCTTTGGGATCATTCGCACTTTTGAGATTGATGTTGACAATATCGTTCGTTTTGCCTTCGAGCGGAATGCCACGATGCATCTTCCAAGGCGTCCGCAGAATGCCCGGGTCTGTCTGGGCAAGCGCCGGCGTTGAAACGAAAGTCGAGCTTAGGAGAAGCAATTGCAGGGAGAGCGATAGCAACACGCGAGATTTATTGTTCTTTCTGGCAATCATGATTATGCTCCTGTGTGTGTCGAGTCTTATATCATTGTTATTTCATGGTGTCAATGCATATTTCGAAATATTCCTATTTATATGTTTCTAGCATCTCCGGCAATATCTCATCAATAGTCAGTTGCAATGACGACAGATCGGGGAAGCCGGCGCAGTCGAGCATGAATGTGGTAACGCCGGCATCGATAAACCGTTGCATCTGCGCAACGACCATCGCCGGCGTGCCAACAAAATCACATTCGTCCTCATCATCTGTGCCATAGCGCCTGCCGGCCAGCACCTTCGCCTCGTCCAGCGTGCTTGCACATGCGCACCCGCCGCTCCACGACCGCGTCACCGTTGCCGGATCACGCCCCACTTCGGCGCAAGCGCGCGCAAACTCAGATGCAAGTCTGCGATAGCGCGCGACGCCAATCGATGACACATTCCATTCATCGGCGTGCCGCGCCGCCAGCCGCAGCATCTTCGACCCAAATGCGCCGACCATGACCCTGGGGACGGGGTTCGGGCACGGATCGCAATGCGCCTTGTGAATGCAACAATGCTGACCTTCGAAGGTGGCTTCGTCTTGCGTCCACAACGCCTTGATGACATGCAGTGCCTCATCCAGTTGCGCCACACGAACGCCGGCGGATGGAAACTCATAGCCATAGGCGTGATATTCCGACTCATGCCAGCCGGCGCCGATGCCGAGCGTGAAGCGTCCATCGCTCAACATCTGCAACGTTGCGGCCATCTTCGCCAGCAATGCCGGATTGCGATAGCTTTGGCACACGACGGTGTGACCGAAATCAAATGAAGGGTGCTGCGCGGCGAAATACGTCAGCGTGGTAAAGCTCTCTGGCGCATCATGCAGATGGTCGATCATCCAGATCGAATCGAAGTGGCCGGCGGCCAGCGTCAGCGCGCGATTCACATCGGCGACATAGTTCGCCATGTTCGCCGTCAACCCATACGCCGGCAGGATCAAGCCAAATCGAATGTGCGCCATAGACCGAGTATGATCGGAATGCCGATAAACACACGACATGCGAAGACATCGACCAACACAGGGGGCGTTGGTGGTGGCATTCTACGCAGCAATCGTCGCGATCTACCTGGCCACCATTCCGCCGCTGCAGGGCTTCGATAGCGTTGCACACTTCAACTATGTTAATTACCTGCGCCAGCATCACAACTGGCCGGTGATTGACGCAACCACCGCCGCCTATTCGTATGAGCTGCCTCAGCAGCCACCGCTGTATTACGCATTGGCTGCCGGCGCATCAGCCTGGTTGCCCTTCGAGCGCGCCGACGAGATCACCCGCAGCAGCGACAATCCCTATCAGATGACGCTCAGCCCGCTGTGGACGGTGAGCATCCCCGAAGCGCCGCGAAGCTGGCAGTTGGCGGCGTGGGTCTCGCGGCTGGTTTCGGCCATCGGTGGATTGCTGGCGGCAGCATTCACGCTGGCCTGGGTGCGGTTGCTGTTGCCGGCGCGCTGGCGCTTGCATGCCTTCACTGTCGCCGTCGTCGCGCTCAATCCCCTGTTCGTGTATCTATCGGTCACCACGTCGAACGACGCATGGGCGGTGGCCGGCGCAACTGCCCTCGCCTGGGCCGGCGCATGGCTGGCACGCAACCGTCATGCGCGCCGGCGCATGGTATTCGGCGTCGGCTGCATCTGTGGGCTGTCTCTGCTGACAAAATACAGCGCCGGCCTCGGCGCGATCGCCGGCCTGGCCGCTTTCGCGCTATTGCGAGGAGATGCTGACACGGCGGACACAAAAGGGGGTGCAGAGCGCGCCGAGGCAGCGCGCATCCTCACACTCATCGCCGGCGCCGTTCTCACCGCCGGCGCGTGGTATGGCGCGAATGTCGTCACATACGGCGAGTTGATTCCGATGCGCCAGGCGGCTGTGGCGCTGCCTGGCCTGAATCGTCTCGTGCCGCTCACACTGGCCGCCATGCTCGCCGAAATCCCCGACCTGCTCAGGGATTACTGGGGCGTATTCATCAGCACGGCCAACGCCGATGTGTATTACGGCGCGATGACGCTGCTGACCATCCTCGGTGTGCTGGGTTTGGTTAGCCTGCTGCTGCATCGCCAAGCGCGCCGCAACCGCGACACGCGCAACGCGCTGTTGATCTGTGTGGTGTGGGTCGCTGCAACCGCCATCGCGACGCTGGCGTGGGTGCGCAGCATCGGCTTCGGCGCGCATGCGCGGCTGCTGCTGGTGGCATCGCCGGCGGTCGCGCTGCTGCTTACGCTGGGTTGGCGACAAATGGCTCTTGCATTGCCGGCCAGACCGCGAAGAATGGCGCGGTCCGTCTTTCTCGGCGCGCTGCTGCTGTGGCCATTGCTCCCTCTGCCGGCATTCATGCGCAATTACACCGCGCCGGCGGCCGTCAACCTCGCCACCGTCAAGATGGATCGCGTCATCAACGCGCGCTACGACGAGGGCATGCTCATTGCCGGCATCGACCTGCCACAAGGCTCACTCATCTCGCCGCAACAAGCGCTGCCGCTCACCCTGTATTTCACCAGCGATGCCGGCGTCGAAGGCTTCTACACCTTGTTTGTCCACTTGGTCGACCCAGCCAGTGACAGGCTGCTATATGCCTTCGATGGCGTGCCATTTGGTGGCCGGCACCCCACCCGCCAATGGCGCGCCGGCGAGGCGTTTGCAGACCACTACACACTTTCGTTGCCGGCGGATTTCGATGCGCAGGGCGCACCGCTCTTGCGGTTGGTCGCCGGCTTCTATCCCTTCGGCCAGCCCGACAAACGGCTGACTGCGCATGATGGCGCCGGCCGGCCGCTCGGCGGCGAAGTGCTGCTCGCCAATGTGCGCGTCATTGATGGCGCAGTGCAATCCGCGCCGCTCACCTCGACGCTCGCAACATGGGACAACGGCATCGCGCTGACTGAGGCGACACTGCACGAAGACACGAATCGCGTGATTCTGGAAACCACCTGGCAGGCGCGCGCGCCTGTCCAGCGCGACTACACGCTGTTCGTGCATCTACTCGATGCAGACGGGCAACTCGTCGCACAGCGCGATCAGCCGCCGCACGGCGGGCAACTGCCGACGTCGGTATGGCAGGCCGGCGAGTTGATCCACGAGACGCTTGTGGTGGACGTACCGGAGGACAAAGCCGCGCAATGGGCGACAGCGGTGATTGGCCTGTACGACGCCGCGAGCGGCGAACGCGCAAAATGGATCAGCGGCAGCGCGGCGCATGCAGACAACACGGTGGATCTGCGCCGGCACAAGTAAACCCAGTCAGGGTCAGCCTCTCACCCTGCCTGCGCCGGCCTGCCATCGCTCAGCACCCCCGGCAAGGCGAGCTGTTCGCCGGCGCTCTCCAACCCCAGCGCGTTGCGCATCGCCAGCATCAGCCGGCGGCTGACCCAGCCATTCAGCCCATCAACGTCGCCATCGACCGCCGCGCGCGCCAGATCCTCGGCCAGTCGCAACAGGCGGCGCTGCTTGCCCAGCTTTGCCAGGCGTCGCGCCAACGCATAGCCGCCGGCGTAGTTGTCCACCTGCATCACCAACTGGCGAATGAAGTTCTCACCGCCCATCTCATCGATCATCGATTGGCCGCGCAGCCCCTCAGCTATCGCGTAAAACGGCGCGGCGCCGGCGCGCAGCACCGCCTCATACACCGCGCGGTGATGGTGCAAGCTGAAGTCGTCGACACGGACCAACCGGCGAACATGCCGGCGCAGATCCGCATCAACCAGCAGGCAACCGAGCAACTGTCGCTCCGCCTCTTCATCGAAGAGCATGGGGCGAACCGTGAAGGTGTTCGCGCGCATATGCACCCAGACGTAAGCGCTGGATGCGTATTATAGAACATCTGTTCTAAATCCGCCATACCCCGCTTGGCATCCGAATACAACGCGCAGAAAATATTCCCGGTCGACAGCATAGAATGAGGGGAATGCCGGCAGACCGGCAAACGTTTTCAATATGACCCGCCCCACCCTTCAACGTCTGGCTGCCATGTGCGCCGCCGGCGTCATCTTGCTCGTGCTGGCGGCGTGTGGCGACAGCGGCAGCGCAACACGGCACATCAATGTGAGCGGTTCGACCTCCGTCAGCCCTTTTGCTGAACACCTGGCCGAACTGTATCAAAAGCAACACGCCGGCAAATCGATCAACGTGCAATCGCTCGGCTCAAGCGCCGGCATCCAGGCCGCTGCCGAGGGCGTGGCTGAGATCGGCATGTCGTCGCGCGAACTCAAAACCGAGGAAGCAGAGCGACTTGAGCAACGCATCATCGCGCGTGACGGCCTCGCGATCATCGTGCATCCCAACAACCCCATCCAGAATCTGACACAGGCACAGGTGCAGAACCTCTTCAGCGGCAACATTGCCAACTGGAAAGACGTCGGCGGCAACGACCACCGCATCACGCTGGTGGTGCGCGAGGCCGGTTCCGGCACCTTCTCGGCCTTTGAAGAGTTGATGATGAAAGGCATTCCAAACGCGCCCAGCGCATTACGGCAAGGCTCAAACGGCGCAATCCGCCAGGTGGTGGCCGAAGACCCCAACGCCATCGGCTACATTTCAATCGGCATCGTGGACAAAACAGTCAAGGCGCTCAGCATCGACGGCGCGCAACCCTCCATCGAAAATGTGCGCAACGACACCTATCGATTTGCGCGCAACTTTCTGTTTGTCTGGCCAAAGGGCAAGCAACTCAACCCACTGGCACAGGATTACGTGGACTACGTGATGAGCGACGAGGGACAGGATGAACTGGAGCGGCTCGGTTTGGTGAGGGTGAAATGAAGGAGCGCATCATCGGTCTTGTTCTCGCCATCACGGCGTTGGCGGCACTGCTCGCGCTCGCGCTCATCACCTTCTTCATCTTCCAGGCCGGCCTGCCGCTGATCGCGAAGGTTGGCCTGCCGGGCTTCCTCTTCAACACCACATGGAATCCGACAGCGAAGGAGCCATCGTTCGGCATCCTGCCGATGATCGTCGGCTCGCTGTGGGTGACGCTCGGCGCAATGGTGATCGGCGTGCCGCTTGGCTTGGCGGTGACGATCTTCCTGGTGGACCTCGCGCCGGAGCGCGTATCGGCGTTCATGCGGCCGGCAGTGCAGTTGCTCGCCGGCATCCCATCGGTCGTCTATGGCTTCATCGGCCTGACGCTGCTCGCGCCATTGGTGCGCAATACGCTCGGCGGCCCCGGGCTGAGCGTGCTGACCGGCGCAATCGTGCTGGGCATCATGATCCTGCCGACGATCATCTCGATCAGCGAAGACGCCATTCGCAGCGTGCCGCCGGCGTTGCGACAGGGCGCGCTCGCGCTCGGCGCAACCCGCTGGCAGGTGATCAAGGATATCGTCATCCCCGCTGCCCGCTCCGGCATCATCGCCAGCATCGTTTTGGGAATGGGGCGCGCATTGGGCGAGACGATGGCCGTGATCATGATGATTGGCAACTCACTGCAACTTCCCACTTCGGTGCTGGACAGCGCCACCACGCTCACCAGCAACATCGGCCTTGAAATGGCCTATGCCAGCGGCGCGCACCGCCAGGCTTTGTTCGCCACTGGCATCGTGCTGTTCATCATCATCATGGTGCTGAATGGCACAACCACCGCCCTGGTGCGCAGAGGATTGGTGCGGCGATGATGGTCACGACCCGACAGCAAACCCGCGAAGCCAGCGTCGACCGCGCCAATCTGCGCGAGCGCCTGGCATTCGGCGCAATCTGGGTGGCGGCGATTCTCACCGTGCTGGTGCTGCTGCTCATCATCGGCATCATCCTCGTGCGCGGATTGCCGCATGTCAGTCTCGAATTTCTCACCAGCGCGCCGTCAGACTTGGGCCGCGCCGGCGGGATTTTGCCAACCATCATCGGCACGGTGGTGTTGGGCTTCGTCGCGTTGCTCATCGCCACGCCGCTGGGTATCGGCAGCGCCATCTACCTGACCGAGTACACGCGCGAGACGCGGCTGACGCGGCTGATCCGCTTCGGCACCGAATCGCTGGCCGGCGTGCCATCGATCATCTTTGGCCTGTTTGGCTTCATCTTCTTCGTGGATGTGCTGAAGATGGGCTGGAGCATCCTCGCCGGCGGCCTCACACTCGCGTTGATGGTGTTGCCGACGATCATTCGCACCGCCGAAGAGGCGATTCTCACCGTGCCGCTCTCATACCGCGAGACCGGCTACAGCCTGGGCGCGACGCGTTGGGAGATGGTGACGACGACCGTGCTGCCGAGCGCGATGCCCGGCATCCTGACTGGCGTCATCCTGGCCTTTGGCCGTGCCGTGAGCGAGACAGCCGCCGTGATCTTCACCGCCGGCACCGCATTGAACATGCCGACATCGCTGCTCTCGCCGGCGCGCACCATGGCCGTGCATTTCTACATCCTGGCTGTCGAGGGCATCTCGCTGGAGATGGCGTACGCCACCGGCGCGGTGCTGATCCTCACTGTGTTGATCATCAATGTCGTCGCCAATGCGCTGGTGCGGAACGTGGTGGCGCGGCGCTTGCGAGCGTGAGCCATGCCAAACTTCAAGGTGGTTTTTGAGAATTATTCGTTGTGGCACGGCGCCGATCAGGTGTTGAAGCGCGTCTCGCTGGGCGTCCCAGAGAAGTCGGTGACGGCGGTCTTCGGACCAGCCGGCGGCGGCAAGAGCGGCCTGCTGCGTTCGATCAATCGCATGGCCGAGCTGCAATACCGCGAGCGGCACGAGGGCGATGTCAAGCTCGACGGCATCAGCGTGTTCAACCCACAGGTCGACCTGTCGGACTTGCGGCGCAAGGCCGGCATGGTTTTCGCGCAACCGGTTCCGCTGCCGATGAGCATCTACGATAACGTGACCTACGGCCTGCGTCTGATGAAGGTGCGCAATCAGGCCACGCTGGACGAGGCGAGCGAGCGAGCCCTGAAACAAGCGACGCTGTGGGACGAGGTGAAGGATCGGCTCGGCATCTCGGCACTTGCGCTCAGCGGCGGCCAACAACAACGCTTGTCCATCGCGCGCGTGCTGGCGCTACAACCCGAGGTGCTGTTGCTCGACATGCCAACAGCTGCGCTCGATCCAGTCAGCACGGCGAAGATTGAAGAGATGCTGGCGCAGTTGAAGGCGGATTACACGATCGTGATCGTGCCGCACAGCGTGCAGCAGGCTGCGCGCGTGGCCGACACCGCTGCTTTTTTTCTCGGCGGTGAGTGCATCGAGAGCGGGCAACGCGAACAGATCTTTCTCGCACCGAAGGATGAGCGCACCGAGCGCTACGTGAGCGGACGATTTGGATGAGACCTTCCCTTACATCCCAAACCCATTCAGCGCGCCAAAGTGCGCCTCGTAGCGCGACTTGAATTCCCCCCACGAGTAGTTGTGGCTCTGGCCGCCGACGCACTCCAGCGCATAGGTGGCTGCGACGCTGCCAAAGCGACCGCACGTCTCCCAGTCTGCGCCCATCGCAAGCCCCTTCAACACGCCGCCGCGAAAGGCATCGCCCACGCCGGTGGGATCGACGATGCGATCTTCCGGCACCGCCGGCACATCCACGCGATGGTCCTTCAACAGGATGCTCGACCCCTTGTCGCCACGCGTGATGATGAGCGCCTCGGACGCATACAGCACATCCGCTTCAGTCAGGCCGGTCTTCTGGCGAATCACCTCAAACTCGTAATCGTTGCAGATGAGCACGTTCGCGCCGACGATGCCGGCCTTTAGCTCATCTGCAGATGAGCGCGCCACCTGCTGCCCCGGGTCGTAAATGTAGCGAATGCCCATCTCGCGGCACTCATGCGCATATTTCACCATCGCATCAGGATCGTTGGGCGAGATGATGACCAGATCGGGCTTGGTTGCGAGCGCCTTGAACGACAGTTGCCGCGCGTCGGCCATCGCGCCGGTGTAGAACGATGCGATCTGGTTGTTGTGCTGATCGGTATTGCAGAAGAACGACGCCGTGAACTTGTGCGGCACGATCATGACCAGCGACGTGTCGACGTTGGCCGATTCGAGCCATTGCTGATACTCGCCAAAGTCCTGGCCAGCGGTTCCCATCAACAACGGCCGCTCACCCAGCAGCGCAAGCGTATAGGCAATGTTGGGCGCACAGCCGCCGCGCCGGCGCTCCATCGAATCGACCAGAAAGCTCAAGCTGATGCGCGCCATATGCTCTGGCAGAATGTGCTCGGAGAATGACCCGGGGAAGGTCATCAGGTAATCGTAGGCGATTGAGCCAGTGACGACGATGTTCATTATTTTCTCTTTGGATTGTCGAATCGATAGCCCTGCCCCCGCACAGTGTGCAGGTAGGCCGGCTCAGTGGGATTGTCCTCGATGGCTTCGCGCAACCAGCGAATGTGCACGTCGAGCGTGCGCGTGTCGCCCAGGTAGCTTGTGTCCCAGACCTGCTGCATGAGCAGCTTGCGCGACAACACCTCGCCCTGCCGCTGCATGAACAGTTGCAGCAACTTGGAGAGCTTGGGGTTGAGGTATTGCTCCTCGTTGCGCTTGCGCAACACGCCATCCGCCGGCCTGAACACGAGATCGCCGCAACGCAGTTCAATCGTCAGCCCATCGGGCATGAGCTTCTCGACACGGTTGAGCAGCCGGCGCAATTGCAGTGGGCGCGGCACAACAGCATCCGCTGCGCCGTCATAGGTCGCGCCGGCGGGCGTATGCTCCGGCATGATCATCAGCACCGGCACATCCTTCACACGCTTGATCGCCTGACACAGTTTCTCGGCGCTCACGCGCAATGAGGGCATGTCGATGACGACAAGCGAAGGGGTTTCGGCAGTGATGCGCGCGAGCGCATTCTTCGCGGTGCGCACCCACACCACGCGATAGCCGTAGCGCTCCAGGATGGGTCCGACTGAATCACCCAAGCCGCCTTGCACCAGGAGTATCTTCGTTGCAGGTAGTTTCATGCCTGATTGTTGTATTGCATCGCACGCCCTCCAATCCCCCTTGCCATGCAATCTTCATTCTCGCAGCCGGCGTTTCGTCTGCGCATCTTCTAGGCCTTCCCCGTGAAAGCGGGCGGCATTATACAACTCCGATGCGCCGGCGCAACCAGCGTTTTTTAACAATTGCACGCCGCATTTTAAGGTCGCTTTTGTTTTCGCGCGATGCGCGCAAGCGCTGGCAAGCGCTTCGTGCCGGCGTGAGGCCTGCGGTAAGATTGCCGGCTAATGCAATCGTTGCTTTCATGGTTGAAGCGACCCTGGGTTGCCACTGCACTCTGTGTCGCCGTGCTGCTGCTGTTGCCCTTCACGCCCTTCCTCTCAGTCACCTTTGGCAGCCGCACACAACTGCCTGTCGACAACCTCTTCCAGTATCAGCCGTTTCGCGCATCTGCTGCGCAGTTCGGCATCGATCAGCCGCAAAACGCGCTGCTCGATGATTTGATCCTGGAGAACTATCAGTGGAAGCACCACACAATTGAAGCGCTAAAGGCCGGCCAGCTACCGCTGTGGAATCCCTATCTGTTCGCCGGCGTGCCCTTCCTCGCCGCCGGCCAGCACTCCATGTTGTATCCGCTCAGCGCGCTGTATCTGCTGCTGCCGCTGGACGCAGCATATGGCTGGTTCACCGTGCTGCAACTCGGCCTCGCCGGCGTGTTCATGTTCATCTTCATGCGCACGCTCGGGCTGCGCCGGCTCAGCGCGCTGTTCGCTGGCGTGGTATGGCAACTCAGCGGCTTCATGCTCGTGTCAGTCGTGTTCCCCATGATCATCGCAGCCGCGGCATGGCTGCCGCTGATTCTCGCCATGTGCGAGAAGGTGATCCAGCAATCGCCGGCGCTCAACAGTCGCCCCTCGTCGATGCCATGGGTGGTGATCGGCGCATTCGCGATTGCAATGATGATCCTCGCCGGCCACGTGGAAATCATCGTCTACAGCGCGCTCGTGGCCGTGTTCTATGCCATCTGGCGCATCAGCACTGTGATCGGTTTTCGCAACCTGAAGATCGATGGGCGCTACCTGGCGATGCGCGTAATGTGGCTCGGCGTGATGGGTCTCGCCGGCGTCATGCTTGGCGCAATTCAGTTGGTCCCGCTGTTTGAGTTGGTCACGCGCAACTTTCGCGGCGCGGGGCGCAGCACATTCGAGCAGGTATTGGGCTACGGATTCCCTCTTCGCAACGCGCTCTTGTGGCTGATGCCGAATGTCTTCGGCACGCAATCGCATCATTTCTACTTCGATCTGTTCACACTCTCGATGCAGCCGGCGAATGGACAGAGCGGCAACACATGGTGGGGCATCAAGGACAATGTCGAAGCCGGCGTGTATGCCGGCCTCATCACATTGCTGCTTGCAGGGATGGCTGTCGCGAACGCCATCAAGGCCTTCATCAAGCGCAAAACCATTCATGCGCCGACGCGCAACCCCTTCCCTGCCTGGTTCTTCATCACGCTCGGCATCGCATCCATCCTGTTCATCTTCGGCACTATCTTCTACGCGGTGCTGTACTTCGGTCTGCCCGGCATCAGCCAGCTGCATTCGCCGTTTCGCTGGAAGATTCCGCTCACGCTATGCCTGGCGGCGCTTGCCGGCTTCGCGCTGGACAGCCTGCTGATCGAGGCACGCGCCGCAAAGGCCAGGCTGAGCGGCATGCGGCTGCCCACCGCGCCAGTGCAGTTTGCGCGCGCCACCCTTGCCGCGCCGATGGTGGGAATGGTCATCGGGTTGATCGCGATCATCGGCGTGATCGTCGTGCGCCTTGCGTGGGGCGCATTCCGGCCCGCATTTGCAAACGCGCTGAGCGGCGAGCTGGTGCAGCGCGCATTCAGCACGCCTGAGGCGTTCTTCAGCTACCTCGCCGGCAACGTGCTGCTCTTCGGCGCATTGCTCATCGCGTCGTGCCTGGCGTGGTGGCTGCTGATGCAACGCCGGCGCAACACCAGCGAGGCGCCTTCGCCATTGGTTCGCTTCGCGCCGATCATCGCCATCGCGCTGCTTGTCATCGACATGAACATCGGCTTTGTCGGCTTCAACCCATCGGTCGATCCGAAGCTGCTTGACTTTACGCCTGGCGCGATCGCGTTTTTGCAACAGGACACCACACAGCATCGCGTCACCGCGTATGAGCCGGCGGGCAGCAACGCCTTCAAGCCGCTCAACATGAATATGGGCTGGCGCTATGGCCTGCAGGACATTCGCGGCTACGACTCGATCATCCCCAAGCAATACACGGATTACATGGCGGCTATCGAGCCGCAGGGCGATCTGCTCTATAACCGCGTCGGCCCCATTCGAAATCCGCAGAGCCTTGACTCACCGTTGCTCGATTTGCTCGGCACAAAATACGTGGTCGCAGAAGCACAGACACCGGTCGAGAATGCCGGCTACAAAGAAGTCTTCAACGACGGCGCAACCGCCATCTACGAAAACACCCGCGCCCTGCCGCGCGCTTTCACGCTGCCACTCAACAGCACGGTGGTGTACACCGATTTTGCGCAGGCGATTCAGACGATCAACCCGACTGAGCATGTGCTGATCGACGCGAGCGCCGCTGCCGGCTTGAGCGGCGTCATGACTGCGACGCCGACGGCAGCAAAGGCCGTGCCGGCGGTCGTCACAGCCTATGGCATCAACGAGGCATGGGTGGACGTGGCGATCACGCAGCCGGTGTGGCTCGTGCTGGCCGATAGCGATTTTCCCGGCTGGCGCGCATACGTGCGACCGCTTGGCAGCGACAACACGAGCGAGCGCGAGATCGCCATCACCCGCGTGAATGGCAACTTTCGCGGCGTGCTGCTCGATGGCAGTCTGGCAGCCAGCGGACAGCAGCCCACCGCCTACACGATTCGCTTCAAGTATTCGCCACAGAGTTTTCAAGTCGGTGGCTTCAGCACATTCCTGGCGCTGATCGGGCTGCTGTTCCTCGCCGGCGTCTACCTGTGGCGCAACTGGCCGCGCGCGGTGAACATCGCCGGCTTGAACCGCGCCAGCGCCGTGCGGCTGGTGGCGAAGAACAGCGCCATCCTGACCGGTCTCAACATCATCGCGCGGCTGATCGACTTCGTGTTTGCGCTGCTGATGCTGCGCGTGCTGGGACCTGTCGGCGCAGGCAACTACTACTTCGCCATCGTCATCGTGGGCTGGTTCGAGATTCTGATGAATTTCGGGCTGAACACTTTTCTCACTCGCGAGATCGCGCGCGACAAGGGTCATTCCACGCTATATCTGGCGCAAACGAGCCGGCTGCGCATGCTGCTGGCCGCCGGCATCGCGCCGCTGCTGATCGCGACGATGCTGCTATGGCGGCAATTTGGCGATCTGCCGGCCGAAGCCCAAATCGCGATTGCGCTGCTTGCCATCAGCCAGATACCAAGCAGTCTGGCGACCGGTCTGACTGGCCTGTTCTTTGCGTATGAGAAGGCAGAAGTGCCAGCGTCGCTCACCATCATCAGCGCGCTGCTGAAGGCGGGCATCGGCGCAGCGCTGCTGCTGCTAGGGCTGGGTGTGGCTGGCCTCGGCATCACCTCGATCATCGTGAACACCATCACGCTGCTCATCTTGCTGGTCGCCGCCAACCGGCTGCTGCGCCATCAACCCGAGCCCGAAGGCGAGCCGCGACACACCAGCAACCGCGCTGTGATGCGCGAGTCGTTCCCGCTGATGATGAACCATCTGCTGGCGACGCTGTTTTTCAAGGTGGATGTGCCGATGTTGCAGGCGATGCAAGGGCCGGCGGTGGTGGGCTATTACAGCACCGCGTATAAATTCATCGATGCATTCAACATCATCCCTGCGTTCTTCACGCAGTCGCTTTTCCCGGCCATGTCGCGCATGGCCCTGCAGCGCGACGAATCGCTCTCGCGCAGCTATGTGCTGGCGCTGAAACTGCTGGTGATGGTGGCGCTGCCGCTGGCCGTGTTCACCTCATTCATGGCCGAGCCGATGATCGCGATCCTCGGCGGGCGCGAGTTCTTGCCGGCCGGCGCAATCGCGCTTGGCATCATGTGCTGGAGCATGCCGGTCGGCTGGATCAACAGCGTGACGAACTATGCGCTGATTGCAGCGAATCAACAGCACGCGCTCACGCGCGCGTTCATCGTCGGCCTGGTGTTCAACATCATCGCCAACCTGATCCTGATCCCGCGCTATTCGTTTGTGGCTGCAGCAGTGGTGACGATCTTCAGCGAGATCGTGGAAGGCGCAGCGTTTTATTTCTATGTGCGAAGGCACATCGCGCCGGTGAAGTGGGTGGATGTGCTGGCGCGGCCGCTGCTGGCCGCCGGCGTAATGGCGCTGTTTGCCGCCGCGTTCATGCAAGCCGGTCTGCTGTTAATCGGGCTGGCGCTGGGTGGCGCCGCATACGCCGGCGTGCTGTGGCTGACCCACGCGCTCAGCACGCACGAGCGCGAGATTCTGCGCCCGCTGGTGAGGCGCGGGGCATGAGTGTAAGAACCTCTTACTTGACAACGCTGGGGGCACGCTACGCTTTCGCTGACGCAATGAAATACACCTTCGAGTGGTTGCTGTTTGGCATGTTCATCCTGCTCAACAGGATGGCTGCATTCGCGCCGGCGTTTCTGCCCTCGCCGGTGTTGCGCGCTGCGCCACACTCTGCTCTGCCCGCTTCCCTCGTCGCTGAGCTGGCAAGCCGGCGCAACCCCCGCTTCACCCTACTCATCATCGAACCGCGCGCCGCGCCATAGCGCCTGCTTCATGGCCGCATCCTTAGACGCGGCACAACCTTGCGGATCACAAGCGCGCCGGCGCGCTGCACACCTGAAACGGAAGGTTCCGAGGCGCATTCGCTGCGCCTCCGCAACCTTGCGTCTTTGCATTCAAACAGCCATGAAGAAAATCTCACTTGCCGCGCAGATTGGCCACGTGTCCGCGCTGATGGCGATCACCGCCATTGCGGTTTACATGTTGTCATTCTTCGCCATCCTGATCGTCAACCCGCTCCATGTGTGGAGCGATTTCACCAGCTATCTTGCGTATCAACAACAGCACCCGCAGATATTCAAATATCTAGCACAGGGATCCATGCTGCTGTTTCCACTGCTCCACCTGCTGATGCTGAACAGCGCATTTGACACGCGCCCCATCGAAGTCCAAAGCGCGATGCGCGCAGCGCTGCTGCTAGCTGCCGGCTCCACGGTTCTTGTCGCCATGCACTACTGGGTGCAGATCACCGCCGTACGCATGAACCTCGACAAAAGCACACCCGACGGCCTGCTGCAATTCATCCAGGCCAAACCCGATTCAGCGATGAGCGCGATCAACCTGCTCGGTTGGACGCTGTTCTATGGGTTGTCGTCACTGCTGGCTGCGCCGGCATTCAGCGGCAGTAAGATCGAAGCTGCATTGCGCTGGGCTTTCATTGTCAACGGGTTGAATAGCCTGATCGGCGGCATTGCCTATCTGCTCGATTTCACGCTCGTCGTTGGCGTGACGATGAATCTGACGCTGGGCGGCTGCATGCTCGCGATCAGCGCGTTGATGTTGATGCTGTTCCGCCGGCAGCGCATCACCGCGCCGGCT
>JBDHWI010000035.1:0-28444 GCA_039810125.1 Thermoflexales bacterium
ACCGGTCCTGGCTTCGGCACGGGGATATCGTTGGGGTTCTGGGGCTGCGGCGTTGGCACGCTGGTGCTGCCGCCCATGTTCATGCCAACCTGGGTATGACTGTTGCGCACAGCAGCCAGAACGTTTTGATCCGTGCCATACAGGTCGCCGGCGGCGCGCAGCAGCGCATTGGCCGCGTTCAAAAAGTTCGAGCGCGGCGTCAGGTATTGCGTGAGTGCACGATAGTAAATCTGCTCCAGCTTTTCCGGGCCGATAGCCTTGGCTATAAGGTAGGCGACGTGATTCGGCACACCACTGTTGATATGCACACCGCCGTTGTCTGCGCGCCGGCTGTTGGGCAGGTTGGCGTATTCCTTCATGCTCGCCGGCTGACCCACGCCGCCCAATGGATTGCGCGGATCGTAATATCCACCCAACGTTGGATCTTCCAAGCTGCGCAGCACCTTCACCGGATAGGGCGGCGACTTGATCACTGCCTCGCCAATCGTCCAGTTGCCGCGGTCAATCAACGCGCCAAACACGTCGGCAAACGACTCATTCAGCGCGCCAGACTGGCTCTCATACACAAGGTCAGCGGTGCTGTCGATCACACCATGCGTAAATTCATGGCCAACCACGTCAAGACCGTAGGGCAACGGCTTGAAAATCCGGCCGCCGTCGCCGTAAATCATCTGCCCGGCTTCACCGATCCATGCAGCGTTTTCGGCGTCATCAGGATCACTGCCATAGTTCACCGTGCTGACGAGCGGCATGCCCTGGCCGTCGATGCTGTCACGCTGAAAGGTGTTGAAGTAGTAGTCATAGACCTGCTTTGCGCCGTCGTGCGCGGCCTGCGCAATCGGATCGCGCGAGCGATCACCCTCGTCGATCATCAGCCGGCCCGGGATATTGGTGCTGTTGCGCGCGCTAAAGGTGCGCCGGCGCATCGCCGATTCCGAGGTGTTGATGACGTGCACAATGCGCGGCTTGCGCGCATTCACGAAGACATCCCATTCGCCCAGCGGCGACGTGGTGACCAGTTTGACGCGCCATGCCAGCGTGGCCTGGCCGGCTTCATCGGCGAACACCATCAGTTCAGTGCGCGGCTGGCGCAATTCAATCGTGGCGCGCTTCGCCTCAGCCAGCGTCAGTTGGTTGTTCCGCACCTCGTCCAGCGCCATCTGCTCGGCGTCGGCCTGTGCGACAGTCGGTTTGATGTCAACGTTGATGCTTGGCGCGAACTGGCCATTGACCGCGACGATGCGCTCCTGCGCATCGAGGTGCACCATGAGTTGCCGGCCAAACACATTCAAGCCCTTATATATCTGCGCCATGCGCACATGCGAAAAATCCAACTGCTTGTCCGGCTCAATGCGCAGCAGTTTAAGTTCATCGCCAGCCGAAATCATGTTGAACAGCGCGCGATTCTCATCGAGGAAGCCGCGCGCGATGGCGACTGAGTTGCCGCGCTCGGCAGCGCTGGGCGTGTAGGGCAAACGTTTGGTTGGGTCGCCGGCGGAGATCCACTCTGGCGTGCCGGTGTTTGCGTCCCACTGCACCGTAAGCGGCGTGCCAGCGCGCACTTGCAATGCCTGAAAAGCCCGTTGCGGCGTTTGGACATTGGCGGGGATGGCAGTCGGCGCGGCTGCAGTAATCTGCAGTGTGGCAGGTGGGCTGGCCGGCGGATTCAGCGCGAGGCCGATCAGTAGGCCGGCGACCAGGGTGGCATTGAGGCCGGCGATGTGCAGCGGCGTGACGGTTCTTTTCTGTTCGGGCTTGTTCATACGCTCTCAATCAACGATGTAGTCGGATGATGATCGCAATGCGGTTGAATGGCGCATTCATCGCGCTGTAACTGGTAGTGTAATCCCTTTTTATGGAGCGAACTGGCGATTCATCAAACAATCATCTGTCGAACATCTCATCCATAACAGCTCGCTATGCCTGCAAATGAATCCGCTTGATGCCGCCGGCATCGCGATAGAACGCACATCAGGGCGCTGGCCACATTTTGCTACGCCACCATCGCCGGCTTCCCGATCACCGCGTCCACTGTGCCGTCCTTCAGGTCGAGCACCTGATCGGCATACTCGATGCTGAGCGGGTCGTGGGTGGCCATGAGAATGGCGACGCGCTGCTGGTGCGCGAGGTCGCGCAAGAGCCCCAGCACTTGCCGCGCGGTGTGGCTATCCAATTCACCCGTCGGCTCATCCGCCAAAATCAATTGCGGGGAATTGGCGAGCGAGCGGGCGATGGCGACGCGCTGCTGCTGGCCACCGCTCATCTCGAAAGGCATGTGTTTAGCCCATTTGCCCACGCCCACGAGGTCCAGGCATTCCTGCGCGCGGCGGTTGCGCTCCTTGTAGCCGGCGCCGGCCAGCCGCAGCGACAACTCGACATTTTCAAACGCGGTGAAGGTCGGCACAAGCGAGAACGACTGAAAGATGAAGCCGATCTTGTGCCGGCGCAGCTCGGTCATCTGCTGCTCGTTGTAGTTCTTGATTGACTGGCCGAACAGAAAAACATCGCCGCTAGTCGGCTTGTCCAACCCGCCGATGCAATTGATCAGCGTGGTCTTGCCGCTGCCGCTGCGCCCCTTCAGCGCGACGAAGCGGCCCGCCGGCACCTGAAACGAAATGCCGCGCAGGGCATACACCTTGTTGTCGCCGCTGCCATACACGCGCTCCACGTTGTCGGCGCGCACAATGATGTCTGCTCCGGTCATTGCCATTGCAGGGAATGTTATCACCTGAAGGACAAGCGCGCATTCAGGATGCGCGCCAGCACATCCACCGCATTCCACACATCGACATGGCGCACATACAGCGGCGCGAACCCGAAGCGCAAAATGTCCGGCGCGCGAAAATCGCCGATCACGCCATGCGCAATCAGCGCCTGCATGATGCTGGACGCCTGCGGATGCGTGAAGCACGCCTGGCTGCCGCGCCGGGCATGCTCGCGCGGCGTCACCAACTTCAAGTCATGCCGGCTGCAGCGCTGCTCCACCAGCGCGATGAAATCATCGACCAACTGCAGCGACTTTTCGCGCAGCGAGCCTATGTCGGCTTCGAGCATGAGGTCAACGCCGACTTCCAGCGCTGCCATGCTCAGCACCGCCGGCGTGCCACACAGCGCGCGCAGGATGCCGTCCGCCGGCGCATACGTCGCATCGAATGCAAACGGGTTTGCGTGACCGAGCCAGCCTGAAAGCGGCTGCGCGAACTTCGGTTGATGCCGGCGCGCCACAAACACAAACGCCGGCGCGCCCGGCCCGCCATTCAGGTATTTATAACCACAGCCGACGGCAAAATCGGCCTGCGCTGCATGCAGCGTCACCGGCACTGCGCCGGCGGAATGCGCCAGATCCCAGATCACCAGCGCGCCCTTTGCATGGGCCGCCTGCGTGAGGGCAGCCATATCGTGCATCGCACCCGTGCGGTAATTCACATGCGTCAGCATCAAGACGGCGGTGTCTTCGTCGATGGCCGCTGCAATGTCCTCAGCTTCGACCACGCGCAGCGCGTGTGCGCCGGTCAGGTCAATCAAGCCCTGTGCCATGTAGAGGTCGGTGGGGAAGTTGTCGCGCTGCGAGAGGATGACACGCCGGCCGGCGTTCAACTTCAGCGCTGCCGCCAGCACCTTGAACAGGTTGATCGACGTGGAATCTGTGACGATCACTTCGCCGGCGTCCGCGCCAATCAGTCGTGCAATCTTGTCGCCTATGCGCTGCGGCAGATCGATCCAGCCAGCGCTGTTCCAACTGCGAATCAACCCTTCACCCCATTCGTGCTGCGCCACCTGTGCCAGCCGCGCCGGCGTCGCCTTCGGCAGGGGGCCGAGCGAGTTGCCATCGAGATAAACAAGACTTTCGTCCAGTAGAAAACGCGCGCGAAATGCATACAGTGGGTCGCGCGCATCCTTTTGCATCAGCGCGTGTTTGAAAGGGTGGTTAGGGGTCATATTTTGTCGAGGGGACCACAATGATCAAGACATCATCGAATAGAAGCGTCGCCGGCTTTCTACGCAACAATCCGGTTACTGCCTTCGCCGGCGCCAGCATCATCGTGCTGATGGCACTGCTGCTGCTCAGCTTGTTTTCCTAGTCTGGCCGCAGACTCACGTAGATCTGCGACCAGCTCACCCATCACATTCGCTTGTGAACACGGCCGCCGGCGCGCACCCATGCAATGCCGCCGGCTTCGTCGCGCAGAATTTCCACCGTGCTGCCCTTCGCCGGGCCGTCAAGGACATACGCCAGGTTGCGGTTGGCAAAGCGGATGTGGCAGGGCGGCGCCTTCGGCCCAGGCGGTGAATCGGGCTTGGGAAAGCCGCCGCGCGGGATGATATCCATCCACAGGCCGCCGGCATCGTCAATTGCCAACACCAGGTCATTTTCTGGCGCGCGATAGCTGCCGGCAAACTCCGCCAGCGCCGATGCGCCCATCTCCACATAGGCCGGCTGCGTCACCTCCGCGTTCAGATAGAGTTTCAGCGCCTCTTTCACAATCGCGCCATTCAGCTCGCCGCCGCGATCAGAGTTGGTCAACAGCGTGATGGCGAATCGATGTTGCGGGCAGATCTGGAAGGTCGCTGTCTGTCCGTGCGTTGCGCCGCCATGGCTGACGATGCGCGCCGGCCCCACATCCCGCAGCATCCAGCTCAACCCGCGCCACTCGCCGGCCAGGTTCGACTGCACCTGCGGCTGCTGCATGGCATGAATGGATTCAGATGACAGCACACCCTCGCCATCACTCATGTGAAAGCGCGCATAGCGCAGCAACGACACGACGTTGGTGACCACGCCGCCCATCGGATGGCCGGCGCGCCCAATCGCCCACGGCGCCGCCACTTTCACCGGCTGATCGTCGCTGTAGCTGGCCGTGTGGCCAACTGCAAACGGGTGCAGCATCACGTCCCAGGGAAAGAAAAACGCCCTGTCCAACCCAAGCGGGTCAAACACCAATTGCTGCATGGCATCCTCGAACGAGCGTTGGGTGACTTTTTCGATGACGCGACCGATGAGCGAAAAGCCGGCGTTGTTGTAGGAGAACAGTGCGCCAAGCGGTGTCCACTGCGGCAGGTCGGCCATATGTTGCACATACGTCGCCACCGCGTCATCGCCAAACCCAAAGTCGTTGAAATAATCGCCGAGCCAGCCGGCGGTGTGCGCCAGCAAGTGCCGCAGCGAAACCTTCGCCTCGGCCTGCGCATCTTGCAGCTTCAACTCTGGCACATAGGTCTTCACCGGCGCATCGAGCGAAACCTTGCCCTGCTCGACCAGCCGCATGACGGCCGTGCCGACGAAAGTCTTGCTGATTGAGCCGATTTGAAAGAGCGTCTCTGGCGTGACCGGCTGCGGGTAGTCGATGTGGGTCACACCAAATCCGGCGGTCTGTTCTTCGCCGGCGTGCCACACGCCAATGCTGACGCCTGGCACTTTCAGATGCTCCATCAATGTGACGACGCGGCTGCACAGATCTTGAAATATGGGGTTGATCAGGGGGTGAGACATGATGTTTGTGGGATTGTAGTGCTACGCTATGCCCATGCGCTACGACATCACTCGCGCGCTCACACCGCGCACCGCCGTCTTCCCTGGCGATACGCCCGTCAGCATCACGCCGGTCATGCAGATAAAAGCCGGCGATTCATGCAACGTCACGTCGATCACCATGAGCGCGCACGCCGGCACCCACGTCGATGCGCCGCTGCACTATGCCGACGACCAGGCCGGCATCGAAGCGGTGAGCCTGGATGTGTTGATCGGGCCGACGCGTGTGGTCACACTGAACGCCGGCGATGTCATCACCATCGACGACCTGCAAACCGCGCTCGGCGATGCGCCTTTTACGCGCCTGCTCATCCACACTCGCGCCAGCGACGTGCCAGACGATGTGTGGCAACCAGATTTCGTTTGTTTCGAGCCGGCGGCAGCAGCCTGGTTGGGAGAGCGCGGCTGCCGGCTGGTCGGCACTGACGCGCCCTCAGTCGACCCTGCAGCCAGCCGCGATTTGCCGGCGCACAAGGCTTTCTTGCACGGCAACGTCATCATCATGGAGAACCTGTGCCTGGCCAGCGTGCCGGACGGGACGTATGAGTTGATCGCACTGCCGCTGCGCATCGCCGGCAACGATGCTGCGCCAGCGCGCGTCATCCTGCGCAACTCGAACTAATTCGACAGCCACGCGCCAGGAGCGAAGAAACGTTCGCTATAATCCAGAGGCAATTTGTGATTGGCAACCAGTCGCAATCAGCGCCTGCAAGCCATTCATAAATGACCAATTGCAGAACTGAAGAAGTGATGGGGAGTCCGCGGACGCGGGCTGAGAGGGCATCCATTCCGATGCCGACCCTTGAACCTGATCTGGATCATGCCAGCGGAGGGAGCGCATCGCGATCGTACGATTTCCATCCCGCATGACCCATCATGCGGGATTTTTGTTTTTCTCCCGTGTCAGCGCACACAGGCTGGAGGGAGCAAAAACATGACTCGCCGAGCGTCGTGAATTATGCGAATTGTCATCATTGCCAATGGCGCCCCGCCGGCTCAAAGCGACATCGATCGTTGGTTGCGCGCCGGTGATTTGCTCTTGTGCGCCGACGGCGGAGCGCGAGCAGCACTTGCGCTCGGCCTTGCGCCACAGCATGTCATCGGCGACTTCGACTCGCTTGCAGAAGCCGAATTGATCGAGCTGCAACGGCGCGGCGCAACGCTGCATCGTCACCCCACGCACAAGGATGAAACCGATCTCGAACTCGCCCTGACCATGGCCGTCTCACTCCCCTCTTCATCAGGGCCATCAGGGAGCGCGGCTGGGAACGCGAGTAGAGAAATCATCATCCTCGGCGCGATGGGCGGACGGATCGACCACGAGTTGGCGAACATGCTGCTGCTGGCAATGCCGGCACTGAAGGGTGCGCGCGCGATGCTGGCGCACGGCAACGAGCGCCTGTTTCTCATCGATGCGCGCGATGGCGAGACAACAGCGCAACTGCGGGGCAGCGCCGGCGACATAGTGTCACTGCTGCCCTTCGGGGGTGACGCGCATGGCATCACGACCGCCGGCCTCGAATATCCGCTGCGCGATGAGTCACTGTTTGTGGGGCCGGCGCGCGGCGTCAGCAATGTGATGCTGACCGGCGAAGCGCATGTGGTTTTGGGCGCCGGCATGTTGCTGTGTGTGATGGCGGAAGGTGAGATTGAGTGATGCGCTGCAAAGCGCGTTGCATTGTCACAAATTGTCACAAGTAGAAACCATGAAGAAGATCATTCTGTCCGTGATAACCCTGCTGCTGGCAGCGTGCGCTGCGCCGCCGGCAAAAACAAATACTGCCCCGGCCACCAGCGCGCCGTCGCAAGTGTTGACCGTGATGACTCACGACAGCTTCGCGGTGAGTGAAAGCGTGCTGGCGCAATTCGAGCGTGAGAACAACGCGAAGGTGACCGTGCTGAAGTCGGGTGACGCCGGCTCGATGCTGAACAAGGCCATCCTGAGCAAGGATGCGCCGCTGGCCGATGTGCTGTTTGGCGTGGACAACACTTTCCTCAGCCGCGCGTTGAACGCCGGCATCTTCGAGTCATACACCTCGCCGGCGCTTGCCACCATTCCCGACAAGTTCAAGCTCGACGGCGAAAATCGCCTCTTGCCGGTGGACTACGGCCATGTTGTGATCAACTACGACAAGGCATTTCTGCAAGAGAAAGGCCTGGCGCCGCCGGCGTCGCTGCGTGAACTCGCCGATCCCAAATGGAAAGGCATGTTGGTGGTGCAAAATCCAGCCACCTCATCACCCGGCCTCGCCTTTTTGCTTGCCACCGTTGCCGCCTTTCCGGATGGCAGCGATTACACCTGGCAGCAATTCTGGCAGGATCTGCGCGCGAATGACGTCTACGTCAGCCCTGATTGGAGTGATGCGTATTACACGCAATTCAGCGGCAGCAGTGGCAAGGGGCCGCGCCCGCTGGTCGTGAGCTACGCCACCAGCCCAGCTGCCGAAGTGTTCTTCAGCGAAGGCAAGCTAACCGAGCCGCCCACCGGCAACCTCGCCGGCACAGCCTTCGAGCAGATCGAATTCGCCGGCATCTTGAAGGGCGCCAAAAACCGCGCGCTGGCGGAGCGATTCATCGACTTCATGCTCAGCCAGACCTTTCAGGCCGACATCCCGCTGCAGATGTTCGTGTATCCCGTGCAGCCTGACACGCCGCTGCCCGATGTGTTCGTCAAGTTTGGGCAGCCAGTCGCGCAACCCTTCACGCTCACGCCCGACCAGATTGACGCCGGCCGCGAGCAATGGCTGGGGGCATGGAACAAACTGGTGCTCAAATGAAGGGGGGATTGGAGGCGAGAGATTCGAGATTGGAGAGGCGCAGCTCCCAATCTCTATTCCCCAGCCTCCTCTTGTCACTGCCGGCGCTGCTCTTCTTCGCGCTGTTCTTCGTCTGGCCGCTGATCGAGATCGGGCGCGTCAGCTTCACGCCGAGCGAGATCAGTCGTGGCGAGACGCCGTTGACGGTCTTTGGTGATCCGCAGTATCTGCAGGTGCTCTTGTTCACGCTGTGGCAGGCGACGCTCAGCACGCTGCTCACACTCGCGCTGGGGTTGCCGGCGGCCTATGTCTTCGCGCGGTATCGTTTTGCCGGCCAGCGCCTCTTTCGCGCGCTCGCAATGGTGCCTTTCGTCATGCCCACCGTCGTGGTGGCAGCAGCATTCAGCGCACTGCTCGGTCCGCGCGGCGCACTGAACACAGCATTGCAATCGCTGTTCCGCCTCAGCCAGCCGCCGCTCGCCCTCACTGGCACATTCAGCATCATCCTCATCGCGCACGCCTTCTACAATGTCGCAGTGGTAATGCGGCTGGTCGGCGGATTTCTCGAATCGTTCAACCCACGCATCGAGGAGGCGGCAGCGAATCTGGGCGCCAACCGCCGGCAGACGTTCTGGCATGTGACCTTGCCGATGGCATTGCCGGCGATCGGCGCCGCGGCTGCGCTTACGTTTTTGTTCACCTTCACCAGCTTTGGCGTCGTGCTGATCCTGGGAGGAGCGCGCTTCGCCACGCTCGAGGTGGAGATCTACCGCCAGACCGCGCAGATGCTGCGGCTCGACATCGCCACCTCGCTCGCCATCTTGCAGATGATCGTGACCGTGCTGGTGAGCTGGGTGTCAACGCGGTTGGAGCAACGCGCAACAGCCCCGCTGGAAGCGCAAGCCGCCAGTGACTTGCGCAAGCCGCCGGCCACGCTCGGCGCAAAGGGGCTTGTCGCCGGCAGTCTGTGCATGATCGTCGTGCTGCTCATGCTGCCGCTGTTCACGCTGTTCCTCCGTTCGATCAACTTCGAGGGTGATCCATTGCGCTACTACGTCGCGTTGAATGAAAACCCGCGCGGGGCATTTTTCTTCGTGCCGCCACTGGCCGCCATCCGCAACTCGCTCCTGTTCGCGTTGGTCACGGCGACGTTGTCGATGGGGTTGGGGTTGCCGCTGGCATATGCCATTGCGCGCGGCAAATTGACGCTGCTCGAAGCGCTATTGCTGCTGCCAATCGGCACGAGCGCCGTCACATTGGGGCTGGGCTTCCTGGTCGCGTTTGACCAACCGCCGCTGGAATTGCGCACCTCGGTGATTTTGCTGCCAGTGGCGCACACGCTGATTGCGCTGCCATTTGTGGTGCGCTCAATTCTGCCGGCGATCCGCGCCTTCGATTCACGACTGCGCGAGGCTGCGCGCGGTTTGGGTGCGAACGCGTGGCAGGTGCTGAGCCATGTCGATCTGCCGCTGCTCGCTGCGCCTTTCATCGGCGCAGCCATCTTTGCATTCACAATCTCGCTCGGCGAGTTCGGCGCGTCGCTGTTGGTTGCGCGGCCGGAGTATCCCACCATGCCAGTGGTGATTTATCGCTTTCTCGGCCAGCCTGGCGCAGCAAATTACGGGCAGGCGCTGGCCATGAGTTCGCTGTTGATGATCGTCACGGCACTCAGCGTCTTGCTGATCGAGCGAATGAACAAGCGCGTGCTATGACTCCCCCTCCCTGAGGGAAGGAATGCGGTGCAGCTTAAGGCCACCCACACGCCATGTCTTCCAACCCCTTGCGATACAACACGCTGTTGAAATGCACGGGGTTGGATTCGACGACGGTCAGGCGCTCGTGAAAATCCAGCTCAGCCAGCACCACGCACGCCTCAGCAGTTGTATCTGCCACTGCCAGCAAACCGTCTCGCCGATCTGTCATGTCTATCGGCACAGTGATGGCGCTGCGACCTTCGTAGCCATCTCCCACGCGCGCCGCTTCCACGCCAAACACAGTATTGTTCTGACATTCTCGCCACAACCCGCTCAGCCATTCCATCTCCACGAATGCGCCGATGCGCTGCGACGAATGCAACAACAGCGTTGCACCCTTTAGCGCCAGCGCGCGGCTCACCTCAGGCCGCATCACATCCCGACCGCACAACAGGCCGATACAACCGATTTCGGTGTCGACCGTCAGAGCCGATTCGTGCAGCGCGTGACCAAAAGTTTCGGCCTGTTCGAGCAGAATATCGCCGGCAGGGTCATACAGCGTGGCCAGCTTGTCGCGCATGGCGACATAGCAACGCAGATTGCGCGCCAGCGTTGCACCATCTGTTGCAATGTGCGGCGGCAGCACGAGAAGTTGAGCTTCTTCAGGCGCCAGCCTTGCCACATCGCCGGCGCGCAGACTGGCGCGCACTTGCATGGCACATACATTCACACGCATGGGGTTAGTTTAGCGGCAATCACTTTTTGTCGAAGCCCAACCCATGCGCGAGCTTTGCCACGCGCGAACTGAAGTTGACCATGAGCGAACTGTAATTGGGGATAAGCTCGGCGTCCTTGAGCGCTTCGGCGAAGTCCGCCGGCGTCGTGTATTCGCGGATGCGTGTGCGGCTGATGCCCACTTCTTGCAAGGTGTGCGCGTCGCTGCAGGCAATGCGCGCCACTTCCAGCCGCTGCGCAACATAGTCGGCTTCATCGTTCTTCGTCGTGTCGCGCGTGCGCGCGTTGAAGGTTTCGATGAAATCGAACTGCGGCGCAAAACGCAACAGATTATCCATGCCTATGCCGCTGCGGCGCGGGTCGAGCGGGTGCGACGGCCCGCACAGGCCGCCCTGCGCATGAACGCGCTCGATGGCTTCCTCCAGCGTCAGACCATCGGGGATGAGCTCATTGATGAAGTAGCACAGCAATTCGCCATCTTCTGTCATCGCCTCTTCACCAACGATGATAAGGTCGGGCGCCATCTGCCGGGCCAGCAGCGCGCCTTCGATCTCGCTGTGGTCGGTGATGGCGAGCCGATGCAGGCCGACACGGCGCGCGTGCGCGATCAGCTCTGGCAACTTCACCAGGCTGTCGGGCGAGTAGCGCGTGTGACAATGCAACTCTACGTCAAGCACGATGAGAATTAAACCATGAAGGCTCGCTGCGGTTCTTGATTTCTCATTTACCGTTTCACATTTAAGATGCGCAGCATGCTGCGCCGGCTATCAAACCCATCGGTCTTCCCCTTTTGGATCTTCGCGTTGCTTGGCACATTCTTCACCACGCTGGGGCTGCTGTTTGGGCTGCCGCCGCTGCTGCAACTGGGCAGCCACGCGCGCGCAGAAGGCAGCGTGGTGGACTATCGACGCTCCGGCGACACCGCATATCCCATCGTCCAGTTCAGCACGCCAGATGGCCGGCGCTGGGAATTTGAAGACCGTGTCGGCAGCGATCCACCGCAATTCAGTCTGGAACAGAAGGTCGATGTGCGCTATGACCCATCCAACCCGCGCAACGCCTTTGTCAACACCTTCGTGAATTTGTGGCTGCTGCCGGGTATCTTCCTCTTGGTTGGCGTCGTCTTTGCGTGCATCGGGTGGGCCGGCGTGTTCACGACGGCAAGAAAGACGCCGTGAAATCCCGCCAACCCTGTCTAAAATCATCCCGTGTCAATCGCGCTTGCAGTCACCATCCTTTTCATCGCGCTGCTGCTGTGGCTGGCGTCGCGCGGACTGCGCAAAGCGAGCGGCCTGCCAGCCGGCCGCGTGATCTACAGCGACGCCGGCGCCTGGCAGCGCAACGAGCAGGCGCTGTTTTCGCGCGCGCACCAACTCGCCGGCAAGCCTGATTACCTGGTGCAAACTGCGCAAGGTGTCGTGCCGGTGGAGGTGAAGAGTGGCGCAGCGCCGGCGCGCCCGCGTGAAGGCCACGTGCTGCAACTTGCGGCCTATTGCCTGCTGGTCGAAGAGCAACTTGGCGCGCGCGTGCCGCACGGCATCATCCAATATGCCGACAAACAATTCGCCATCGACTACACGCCGGCGCTGAAAGCTGAGCTGCTGCGCGTGATGGATGAGATGCGCGCCGCGCGGGCCGCCGGCGATGCTCAGCGCGATCACAATGAGCCGCACAAGTGCGCTGCATGCGGCCTGCGCGATGCATGCGACGAGCGATTGATGTGATGCGTCCCTTGTTCTTCGTCATTGCAGTTGTGCTGATGGGCTGCGCTGCGCTGCCGCCGGCCCCGCCACCAGCTGCAACCTCATCCCCTACACCCCGGACAGCCGCGTTGCAACCCTGCCCATCCATGACTGCCAGCGCGTTCGATAGCGCTGCGATGCTCGCATTGTCCAAGCCGGCACAACCCGTGCCGCGCCTGTGCCCCATCGAGTTGGCAATCCATCTCGGCCTTCAAGTTGAGAACCCCTACGACCCGGGTGAGATTGACCTGCGCGTGACGTTCACCTCGCCACAAGGCGTGCACATGCGCGCGCCGGCGTTCTACTTCCTGCACCAGCGCGACCCAGGGCAGAGCGGTTGGCGGGTGCGGTTTACGCCTGCCAGCGCCGGACAATGGCGCGCTATTGCGACGGCCATCACACCGCAAGCCACACACACCAGCGACGCCATCACTTTCGTCGTGTCGCCGCGCGATGCCGCCGGCTTTGCGCGCTTGCACCCGACCAACCCCCGCCAGCTTGCCTTTGACAACGGCGCGCCCTTCTTCCCCATCGGCCTAAACCTGGCGTGGTGGCGCGACGACGCCCTGCGCGATTACACGCGCTGGCTAGATGCGCTGCGCGCCAACGGCGCCAACGCAGCGCGCATCTGGATGGCATCGTGGTCGTTCGGCATCGAGTGGAGCGACACCGGCCTCGGCAATTACGACAACCGTCAACTGCGCGCGCACTGGCTGGATGAGGTGTTGCGCATGGCTGAGGAGCGCGACATCTATCTCGTGCTCAGCCTGCTGCCCGATCGCGAGTTTCGCGACGACGATGTGGGTCATTGGCGCGACAACCCCTACAACGCAGCGAATGGCGGCATGTTAAAAACGCCTCAGGAGTTCGTCAGTGACGCGGCTGCGAAGGCCCTGTTCAAGCGCCGGCTGCGCTACATCGCTGCGCGCTGGGGCTATTCACCGAACATCCTGGCATGGGAGTGGTGGAACGAAGTCGAACTGGCGCGCATCGAGACGCCGGCGCTCATGCCGTGGATCCAGGAGATGACCGCGCACCTGCGCCAATTCGACGTGAATCGCCACCTCGTCACGATCAGCTATGCCGGCAATGGCGATGACGATGTGTGGCGCATGCGCGAGATCGATCTGATGCAGCGCCACGAATACAGCGAGTCTCCACAGTGGTTCACACCTATTGCCGGCGGTTTCCGGCTCACGCCAAACGCGCCGGCCAAGCCGCTGCTGTTTGGCGAGTTTGGCTATTCACCATATGGCGAGCCAGTGAACGATGCAACGCGAAGCGGCGCCCACCTGCACAACGCGCTGTGGGCCAGCGCCTTCAACGGCTTCGCGTCGAGTGCGATGTACTGGTGGTGGGACACGCTGATCGATCCAGCAAATTTGTGGCCGGCGTTCAAGGGCATTGCAAGCTTTCTGCGCGATGAAGACCTGGCCGCATATCGCGTCATGCCGGCAGCCTCATCCACGCCAAAGGCCGTCGCGATGGCGCTGCTGCAAGACAACCGCGCACTCTTGTGGCTGCGCAACGCCCAATTCGATCAGAGCAACACAAATTACAAATGGCTGATGAGCCAATCCACCGGCGCGCCTTTTGCATTCACGCTGGATTCGCTACGCGATGCAACGGTGGAGTTTGCCGGCTTGCGCGATGGCGCATATCGCGTCACGTGGGTCGACACAACTACGGGTCTGCCCATCAGAAGCGCGCAGGCAGTGGCGCAGGGTGGCCGGCTGGTCTTGCAAGCGCCGGCGTTCACCTCAGACGTTGCCGCAAAGGTGACGCCGGCGCGTTGATGCACTGCCTACATTGAAATGCGTTCGCCGCCGTCGATCACCAGCACTGCGCCGTTGATGCGCGTGATTTCTGGATCGCACAGCGCGCGGATGGTGACAGCGATGTCGCGGGTGGTGGTCATGCGGCCGGTGGGGTTGCGGCGCATGGCGATGTCGACGATGTCCTCGTTGCCAGGGATCTTGCGCAGCGCGGCGGTGTCGGTGACGCCGGCCATGATGCAGTTCACCATCACGCCGCGCTTGCCCATCTCCAGCGCAAGCTGTCGCGTGTGGCTCTCCAGCGCACTCTTGGCTGCGCTGACTGCGCCGTAGGTTTTGAAGGCTTCCTCACTGCCGGCGCTGGTCATGCTGAACACGCGACTACCCTGACCGAGCAAGCCGGCATGCCACAAATCCTGCACCCAATACACCAGGCTGTTCGCCATCACATCCAGCGTCATCTCCATCTGCGCCTGCGTCAACTGGCTGTCGGCGTCCACGCCAATGAACGGTTGCAGCGAGCCAAATGCGACTGAGTGCATCAGCATATGCACCTTGTCGCCACCAATCCAGCCTTTGATCTGCGCCACCGCGTCCTTGCGCTTCTCGGCATTGGCGATGTTGGTGTTGAGGTAATGCACATGCACACCGCAGCTTTCCAGTTCCTGCACCAGACTCTTCACCGCTTCAAGCGCAGCGCCACGATCGAGGTGCAGGCCAATGATGTTGACGCCATGCTTTGCCAACTCCAACGCCGTCGCCGCGCCAAAGCCCGACGACGCGCCAAGGATGACTGCCCATTTGCCCTTCAAATCTTTTTCTGCCATGTTCTTTTCCAATCAAACAGGTCGGTCAGACCATCAAATTGCCGGAGCGAGTGACTTGCTGGCCTGACTGACCTAACGACGCGCCTAACGCTCAAATCCGAAAAGGACGCCTGCGACATTTTCGCCCAGTGCGTCGATGGCGTAACCGCCTTCCATGAGAAACACCGCCGGCAGATTCAGTTGCGCCAACCGTGCGCCGATGCGTGGATACGCGGCGCGCGTAAGCGCAAAATCACCCAGGGGATCTTCGCCAAAGGTGTCCACGCCGAGTGAGACGAGCAGGTGCGCAGGCGCGGCAGCCGCAATTCGCTCGCACGCCTTATCCAGCGCAGCGATGAACTGATCGTCCGTTGTCCTGATCGGCAGCGGGATGTTCAGGTTGAAGCCCTCGCCAGCGCCGGCGCCCCGCTCATCCGCGCCGCCCAGAAAATACGGGTATTGTCGGTCAGGATCGGCGTGCAGCGAGACAAACAACACATCGCTGCGATCATAGAAGATCGCCTGCGTGCCGTTGCCATGATGAAAGTCGATATCGAGGATGGCGATGCCCTGGCTGCTGCCCGCCTTCACCTGGTGAGAAAGCAACCACTCTGCTGCCACCGCTGCATTGTTGATGAAGCAATAGCCGCCGCCGAGATTTGCATGAGCGTGATGGCCGGGCGGCCGGCACAGCGCAAATGCAGCCTGCGCGCCATCACGCACCAAATGCGCAGCTGTCAACGCACATTGCGCTGACCAGTAAGCCGCCGGCCATGTCTGTTCGACAATGACGGTGCTCATGTCGAAGGTGTAGAGGCCGGCCAGCGCGCCGATTTTTGCAGGGCGATGCAAAAACGCCGGCTTGAAGAATGTGTCAGGATAGACGCCGTGCGGCGAGCAGCCCTCATCAATCCAGCGCGCATAGGCTGTTTGCAAAAACTCCAGATAGTCCGACGCATGCACGGCATGAATGGGCGCCAAGCCAAAGTCGTCGGGTGGAATCACCTCACCCAACCGCCTCTGTGCAATGGCGTCGAGGATCATTTGTGGCCGGCGCGGGCTTTCCAGATAATCAACCCACGCGCCGTCCAAAAACTCCTTTGCCGGGTTGTGCTGAAGCTGGGCAGGGTGAAAGACCGTCTTCATGCTTGCTCAAACAATTCGCGCACTTCTTCGTGGCAACGGCCGCAGCCCACCTCAGGCTCACTCACTTCGGTCATGTGCTTGGCGCACACGGCATATACCTTCACCTCTTCGCGCAGGCCGAGCAAGGTCTTGCTCACGCGCGCCTCAAGCGCCATGTGCGGGCACGCATTCTGGCGCAGGATGTCCGGCACGGGGCAACTCTTGCACAGGCTCGGCTTCCAGCGCCCGCCCTCAGGATTGCGATCGATCAACCGGCATTCCTGTGTTTCGCTGCCGCGATAGTAATCGGCATAGTAGTACTTGCACTCTCTGCCCGCAGGTGTTTTCATGATGATGAGATTCTATGAAGCAAGATAAGCAACAACGAAGAGACGCCAGCAAATCCCAATGAGAATCTTGCGCTGCGCGTCAGCGTCAGGACAAGTCGAAATCGACTTCAAAAGTCCTGCGCCACGGATGCCGCACGTTGCCAACGACGCAGGGCAGGCCGGCGGCGCGAATACGCTGCGCAATCGGCTCCAGCCAGGCCGCAGTGAAGGCGGTCGCCTCGTCAAGACGATCGGGCGGAATGGCCGGCGCGCCAAATTTCTCACTCAGCCAGCTTCGCAGATCGTTGCGCACAACAGATTGATAGCCCCAGTCTTCGAGCAGATGATGCGCCAGCGCAATCTGCCGCGCATGGTCGTCATCGCACGGCACGCACGCGCAACCCAGCACGCTGCCCAGCGTGTTGCCGGCGGTGTTCCAGCCACCAAACGCCGCCAGCCTCGCGATGTCCACCTGCTGAAACAAAAGCTCCACCAGCGCCGGCTCTGCGCCATTCGGGAAGGCCACATCGGCGACAGCAACGCGCCGGCCCTCGTTCACCCACTGCGCAATGCGCTGAGCTGCCGGCAGCAACTCGGCGCGCCTCGCCTCTGCATCGAGGTCAAGCGGGTGTGGATCTCGATCGCCCTTTCGCTCAAAGGGCGGGCTGACCACCAGCACAACGTCGGCCTCGTCGAGATGGGTTGTCGATTGCGCGCCGGCGGCCATCACCTGCGTAGCAACGGCCTGGTGGATGGGTCGATCTTCATATGGCGCAACATTGCTCGCCAGCGCGTCATCGATGAAATGCACAAACACGCGCGGCGAATGGTTGCGCTGGCGATTGATCATGCGCGCCACCAGTGTGCTGCACAGATCGTCTGCGCCAGGGTACATCAAAATTGCAGCCTGCCCATCTTCTCCCAGAGGAAGGGGAGAAAGAATGTCCTTCCAAAACTCCAGGTGCTTTCGCTCTCTTGCGCCCAGACCGATGGGCGAGGTGTCATCAGAGGGAATGACCAACAGATCAAATTTTCCCAGCGCAGCTTCACGCAACATCGCCAGATTCACCGCATGATTGCGCGCGCGGCGGGTGAGCCAGTCTTGCACGGCAAGCGCAAAGGCAGGTGAGGTGTCGGAGCGTGCCGGCTCCATCTCGGCGCGCATATCCATCTCGCGTGAGAGGCGATGCAGCCTGACGCCAAATTGCGCCCAATACGCCGGCTCTTCCAGCGCATCATTCGCATTTGAGATGCGCTGGATGACATTGAAGGCAAACACGGGCCGGCGCTCATCGCGCAACTCAGTCAGTGGCTCAATCCATTGCAGCACCTCTTCGATGCTGTCGTAACTGATGCGCGAGGCGATCAAGCCGCCATAGCCGATCAAGTCGATCGACGCGACGATGCCATCGCACTGCGCGGCTTCGCGCTGCAACCACAGGCCGAGGTCGATGCGCGACGCCGGCATGCGCATATCCGGCAAGGCAATCTGCGGCGGCAGCGCGAGCGTTGCGCCGGCAATCGCCGCCACCTGCGCCGGATAGCGCGTATTTGCCGGCCGCTCATCAAGGGGAAGCAAGGCTATTTTCATGACCATGCCACTCGCAAGGCTGCAAAGGCGATACACGCTTTGCGCCATTGCGCGAGGTTATTTCTGAATGGCAGCGACAAAGCGACGTGTGATGTCCTGTGGACGAGTGATGGCGCCGCCGACACAGACGGCGTGCGCGCCGAGCAAGAGCGCCTGGGCCGCCTGCTCCGGCAGGCCAAAGCGCCCTTCAGCGATGATCGGCAGCGTGAACTGCGCAACGAGTTGCTGCACGAAGGCGAGGTCGGGGCCGGCGGTCATGGGCCGGCCATGCGCTGTGTAGCCAGCCAGCGTCGTGCCCAGACAATCCGCGCCAAGCGCCGCCGCAAGCTGCGCGTCTTCGATGCACGAGCAATCAGCCATCACCGGCTTGCCAAGCCTGTCGCGAATGAAGGGGATCAGGTCTTGCAGTGTCTCGTCGTTGTGCCGGCGGCGAGGTGTCGCATCGATGGCAATCACGTCGCAGCCAGCGCGCGCGATTGCCTCTGCCGAAGCGCAATGCGGTGTGATGTAAACATCGCTCGCAGTGCTGTGAATTTTGTACAGGCCGATGATGGGCAATGTAGTCACCTTGCGGATGGCTGCGATGTCTGCCGGGGTGTTGGCGCGGATGGCGATTGCACCGCCCTCCTCAGCCGCCTTGGCCATGGCCGCCATGATATGCGCACCGAACAGCGGCTCGCCTTCATAGGCCTGGCAACTGACAATGAGTCCTGTGGAAAATTGCATGTCGTGAGATGGGTATTTCTGTCAAAGCATCACCAGATCGTCTGCGTGAATGAGCATCGGCGCATAGTCGTAGCCCAGAATCCTGGCGATGTGTTCGCTCTGTTTGCCGGCAATGCGCAGCGCATCAGCTGAGTTGTAGCGCGTGATGCCGCGCGCCACATCGCGCCCCCTCACATCGCGCACAGCGATGATCTCGCCGCGGTCGAACGATTGCACAATCTCCCTCACGCCAACCGGCAACAGGCTCTTGCCGGCTCTCAATGCCTTCACTGCGCCTTCATCGGCCACCACTGCACCCACCGCGCGCTCGCTCAGAATCCAGCGCTTGCGGCTTTCGATGTTGCTCGCCTGCGGCCAGAAGCGCGTGCCGGCGGGCCTGCCAAGCGCGGCGTCGACGATGACATTTGGCTTCGCGCCATGCGCAATGACCACTGCGGTGCCGGCGCGCGTCGCCAATTCTGCCGCCTGAATCTTGGTGCTCATGCCGCCCACGCCGAGGCCGGTCTTGCTGCCGGTTGCCAATGCGCGCACATCGTCACTGATCTCGCGCACTTCATGGATGAGCGCAGCATCGGCGTCCTTGCGCGGATCGGCGGTGAACAGTCCATCGATGTCGCTGAGGATGAGCAGCAGGTCGGAATGCAGCAAGCTCGCGACAAGCGCGGAGAGATTGTCGTTGTCACCGACGCGAATCTCCTCGGTCGCCACGGCGTCATTCTCGTTGATCACCGGCACGATGCCATGCGCAAGGATGGCATGCAGCGTGTCGCGGGCGTTGAGATAGCGCCGGCGGTCGCTCATGTCGGCGCGCGTAAGCAACACCTGCGCCACCTGTGTGTCGAACATCGCAAACACCTGCTCCCACGCGGCCATCAGATGCGTCTGACCAACGGCGGCCAGCATCTGCTTTTCGGGCAAGGGTGTCTTGCTGCCCTTGGAGACGAGGTTAAGGCGCTCACGGCCGGCAGCCATCGCGCCGGATGACACGAGGATCACCTCGACGCCCTGCTCGCGCAATTGCACGATCTGTTGCGCAATCTCCAACATGCGCCGGCGGCTCAGGCGGGGCGTGCCGGCGGTGAGCGTGCTGGTGCCAACTTTGATGACGAGTTTTTTGATGGCCGTGGTCACGCGCGGGATTATAGAATCGGCACACGAGGATTTAACAAGCGAAGAGAGAAAAGGGAAGATCCAGAATCTCCTCTCTTGTAGAGAAAAATGCATCGAATCGAAGTTCGCCCCAAGCCTGATTTCAACGACGCGCGTTGCGCCGGCATCGCCAATGACATTCGCTCGCTCGGCATCCATGCCGATGTGGCGGTGGGTGTAGCCGACCTGTATTTCCTCGAAGGCGAGATCGACGCCGCCGGCATTCGCGCCATCTGCGAGCGGCTGCTATGCGATTCGGTCGTGCAACAGTTTGCAGTGGCCAGGTTGGAAGAGCAGAAGCTCGAGGCAAGCCTTCGAAGCGCTCAGCCTGATGGCCTAAAGACCTCGTTTGTGGAAGTGACCTTCAAGCCAGGCGTGACGGATGCGACGGCAGATGAGATCGTCCGTGCAGCGCATGTATTGGGCATCGCCGGCCTGCATCGCGCCGCCACCGGCACGCGCTATGAGTTGGCAGGGCAGTTGGATGCAGCACAGGTGGAGCTGATTGCGCGCCGACTGCTGTGCAACGACGTGATTCAAGCCTTTGCCATCAATGCGGCCGTTGCGCCCAACCTGCATTACGCAACCGAGGAGAACACGCTAATCGAGACAGTTGCGCTTCGCGGCGCCGGCGACGATGGCCTGATGCGCATCAGCCGAGAGCGCCGGCTGTCGCTCAACCTGGATGAGATGCGCGCCATTCGCGATTACTTTGTCGAGCTGCAGCGCGAGCCGACTGATGCCGAAATTGAAACGCTGGCGCAGACATGGAGCGAGCATTGCGTCCACAAGACATTCAAGGCAAAGATCCAGGTCGATCAAGCCGGCAAAGTCAGCCAGGTCGATGGGCTGCTGAAGACGTACATCAAGAAGGCGACAGACGAGATCAGCGCGCCATGGGTGAAGAGTGCATTCGTGGACAACGCCGGCATCATCGCCTTCGATGATGCGTTTGATCTCTCATTCAAGGCCGAGACGCACAACCATCCCTCAGCCATCGAGCCATTCGGCGGCGCGAACACCGGTGTTGGCGGCGTCATTCGCGACGTGATCGCGGTGAGCGCGCGCCCCATCGCCAACACCGATGTGCTGTGCTTTGGGCCGCAGGATGTGGACTTCGCTTCATTGCCGGAAGGCGTGTTGCATCCGCGCCGCGTGATGCAGGGCGTGGTCGCCGGTGTTGAGGACTATGGCAACAAGATGGGCATCCCGACGGTCAGCGGCGCGATCGTGTATGACGAGGGTTATATCGCCAACCCGCTTGTGTATTGTGGCTGCGTCGGCATCGCGCCGGTAAATGCGCATCCGCGCAACGCGCAGGTCGGTGACAGAGTGATTGTTCTTGGGGGACGCACCGGGCGCGATGGCCTGCGCGGCGCGACATTCTCTTCGGCGGCATTGACACATGAGACGAGCGATATCGCCGGCTCATCCGTGCAGATTGGCAACCCCATCGTCGAGAAGAATGTGATGGAGGTGGTGCTGGCTGCGCGCGATGCAAAGCTCTACACCGCGATCACCGATTGCGGCGCCGGCGGCCTGTCGTCGGCAGTGGGTGAGATGGGTGCGGAACTGGGCGTGCAGGTGCAACTTGAGCGTGTGCCATTGAAATATGCCGGCCTCGCGCCATGGGAGATCTGGCTGAGCGAGGCGCAGGAGCGCATGGTGTTGGCAGTGGCGCCGGACAAGCTGGATGCGCTGCATGCATTGTGCGCGCGCTTCGACTGTGAGATGAGCGACATCGGCGTCTTCACCGGCGACAGCCGCCTGTGTGTGAGATATCGCAATCTCGAAGTGTGCAACATGCACATGCACTTCCTGCACGACGGCCTGCCGCGCCGCGAATTGAGAGCGACTGTCGCTTCGCAAGCGCACGCGCGCAGAGAGCGGCACGAGCAGGTGGACATCGCACCGTCCCGGCTCGCTGCCTTCACACTTTCCGAAGCGCGCAACCTCTTGCAAAAGATGCTGGCGCATCCCAACGTCGCCTCGAAGGAAAAAGTGATTCGGCTGTATGACCACGAGGTGCAGGGCGGCAGCGTCATCAAGCCGCTGGTTGGCGTGGGCAATCACGGCCCAAGCGACGCAACAGTGATCAAGCCGATTGGCACGAAGGGACTGAAGGGCTTTGGGTTGGCATGCGGTATCAACCCCAACTTTGGCAAGGTGGATGCGTATGCGATGGCAGTGAGCGCAGTGGATGAAGCGGTGCGCAACCTGGTATGCGCCGGCGCCAACCCCGACCACATTGCCCTGCTCGACAACTTCTGCTGGGGCGATCCGAACGACCCTGCAACGCTCGGCACGCTGGTGGAAGCGTGTCGCGGCTGTTACGACGGCGCGCTATTGTTCCGCGCGCCCTTCATCAGCGGCAAGGACAGCCTGAACAACACCTACCTCGACAAAGCCGGCCAGCGCGTCAGCATCCCCGCCACGCTGTTGATCTCCGCGATTGGCATCGTCGATAACGTGACATGTTGTGTGACGATGGACTTGAAGCAAGCCGGCAGCCGTGTGTATTTGCTGGGTGAGACGAAGGATGAGATGGCCGGCTCGCTGCATGAAATGCTCACCGGCGCGAAAGGCGATAGCGCGCCATCTTTGCCGGCGCATGCGCCGGCGCTCTACCATGCATTGCACAGTGCCATCCAGCAAAAGCTGGTGTTGGCTGCGCACGACTGCAGCGAGGGCGGGCTGGCGGTGGCGCTGGCCGAAATGGCACAGGCAGGGCAAACCGGGGTTCGCCTGGGCAGTGATGCATCATCCATCACACTGTTCAGCGAGAGCAACAGCCGAATCGTGGCGGAGGTGCGCGAAACGAATGCGCCGGCCTTTGAGGCGATCATGCGCGGCTTGCCGGTGCGGCAGATCGGCGTAACGCAGCCGGCAGTGCAGATTGTGCTGCCGGATGGCGGGGTGTTGTGGGACGCACAACCTTTTTATAATGACGCCGGCGATGGCTGATCTTGTTTTTACCCCTTGCGCCACACAGGGCGAGACAGAGCGCGACACCGAGATCGAGAAGGACGAGATGGTGTGGGTGGAGCCGCCGTGGCGCGTGCTGATCCACAACGACGACGTGACAACATTCGAGTTCGTCGAGCGCATTCTGGTCACGCTGTTCAAGCTGTCGCGCGAGATCGCCGAACACATCGCTTTCATCACGCACATCTACGGCATCGCGCTGGTGTGCGTGCGTCCGCGCAGTGAGGCCGAGAGACTCGTTGGTCAGGCCATCTTCGCTGCGCGCATGGAAGGCTTCCCGCTCATGCTTTCGTGCGAGCCGGACGAGTAGGATGAAGCGGTAAAAATGCAAGCGCAAGAAGGGACGAGTCCCGCCACCGCCTCTTCTCATCGCCTCATACTCGCATACTCTCAAAGGTAGTCGCCCACCAGCAACTTCAAGCGCTCACGCGCTTCAGGTGAGATGCGTTCACGGGCGGTCATGATGGCAAATTTCGCAGCGCCGGCGCTCTCGTGCGGCAGTGTCTCGACGACATCAACGATGTTCAGCAGCGCGCGCTGCGCCAGTTCCAAATTGGCGTGCAACCGCTCAATCACCATCTCCACGGTCACTGGCTCTTCCTCTTCATGCCACACGTCATAGTCAGTCACGTGCGCCATGATCGCAAAGTCGATCTCGGCCTCGCGCGCGAGAAACGCCTCGGGGCAGGCGGTCATACCGATGATGTCACAGCCCCATGTGCGAAATGCGTGACTTTCGGCCCTGGTGCTGAAGCGCGGGCCCTCGATGGTAAGAAGCGTGCCGGCGTCATGCACCGCGCCGCCAGCGGTGTTCACCGCATTCACCACCGCCGCGCTGAGCGATTTTGAGAATGGCTCCGCCACGCCGATGTGGCCGACGACACCGGCATCGAAGAACGATGCGGCGCGCCTGCCTTTGGTGAAGTCGAACAGATTGGTCGGCACCACGATGTCGCGCGGCGCCATGTCTTCGCGCAGGCTGCCGCATGCGCTGACGCTGACGACGTGCTTCACGCCAAGCGACCGAAGCGCGTAGATGTTGGCGCGGTAATTCACCTCGCTTGGGTTGAAGCGATGGCCGCGGCCGTGACGCGGCAAGAAGGCAACGCGCTTGTTGTTGAGCGTGCCGGCGATGATCGCATCCGAGGGCGCGCCAAAGGGCGTGCTGATGGCGATCTCCTCGACGTCTTTCAGCGCCGGCATGGCATACAGGCCGCTGCCACCGATCACGCCGAGAGTGAAGGATTGGTTTGATGGTTGAGTCATTGGATCATTGAGTCATTCATCGTCGATAGCGCATTCGCCAGAAACATTCGCACGTCAACCGCAACTTCGTTCATGCGCGCTTCGCTCACGCGCTCGGCTTCTGGCACGCCGAGATGCCCAAAAATGGCGGGACCGCGCTGATGCGGCGGCAAATCCGCCATGCGTGGCACGACATGGAAATGCACGTGCGGATGCTCAACTGCCTCGGCGAACTGCACGACATAGGTCTTCTCGGAGTTGGTGGCCCGCTGCACGGCGATGGAAACGAGCCGCAGCAGCCGGCCCAATTCAACTGCCTCTGCCTCGTTCATCTCGGCAATGGCAGCCATATGCCGGCGCGCAACCAGCACCAGCCAGCCGGCGAGCGAGGTGTTGTAGCTGTGCACCACATCCCAATGCGCAGTCCGATGGATGCTGTCCCAAAGCGGACGGTCGCCGGCGTCGCGCGCGCGGATTAACTGACAGGTCATGCAGGTTGTCATGTCACTTCATGCCGCGCATAAGCTCCAGCACCTTGTCCTTCTTGATCTCGCCGTTCCACACCGTGCGAACGATGCCGGCGCTGTCGATGAAGAATGTGGTCGGCATGCCGCGCACAGCATACGCATCGCTCACCTTGCCATCAGCATCATCCAGCACCAGATAGGGGATCTGGTTATTCTCGGCAAACTTGACAAGGTTCGTCCTGTCATCGTTCGTGCCGATGCCGAGGAACTCGATGTCTGGATTCTCGCGCTTGAGTTCGTTGTAGGCTGCGATCAGCGCCGGCGTCTCCTCGATGCATGGCGGGCACCATGCCGCCCAGAAATTCACCAGCACCGCCTTGCCTTTTAGGTCGGCCAGCGCCACCGGCTTGCCATCCAGCGTGTTGAGCGCAAACTTCGGCGCTGGCATCCCCTCGCGCACCAGCGTGCGGCTGGACGTGGGGATGGCGATCATGCCGCCATTAGGCGCGCTGCTGTTGCTTAACACGAGCAGGGCGAGGCCGATGCCAACGAAAAATGCGGCAGCCAGAATGACGATCAGCCCCAGCGGCAGGTTGCGTTTGGGCGCCGGCGTTTCGGCTGGGGACAGGTTCGGCAGAGGTGATTCACTCATGTGCTGTGCTCACCCGTTGCGCCGGCGGCTGCGGCAACAACGAACTTTGGATCAAGGGGAAGATGAACCACGCCAGGCTGAGGCCAAACAGTGCGCCAGTCAGCGCGCGCAATTGCCAGTCGCTTTCGCGATAGGCAAGCAGGAAGAATGGCGGCTGGCTGAGCAATTGCGAGAAGCCATCCAACCCAATCGGCACGACACCGATCAGCAGCAGCAACAAGAACGGCAGAGGTTTGGCGCGCCGGCGCGTGAGCGCATAGACCACACCGCCAATCGCCATCGACAGATAGATGGCGACATCGCGCTGGCATAGCGCCACCTTGAAGCCCATCTCAGCATTGCCCTGAAATGCGCGCGATTCAAGCAGGCCGGCGAAGCCCGAGGTGTCGATGCCCGACAACTGCTCAAATTGCGGTCGTGTATAGGCAAGCTGATCGCCAAACAGGAAGAAGGATCGGAAGCCGTAGGTATGACACATCAGCTTGTAGGGCTGATAAATAACCTGCGCGAGGTCGCTGAGGCCGACATGCATGAGCGCCGGCGCGAGAAATGGAATGAGAGAGTAGGCAAACAGGATGCCCACCAGCACCGCCAGCCAGTGGCGCTGAAAGCCTGCGACAAGGCGATTCATCGTGTTCATCATCCGGCGCATTCTAGCGGATGCACATGTGGATGAAGGTCTTGCGTTTCCCACGAGAGATTAAGGGCTATCATTCACGCGCCATGTTTGACCCACGCTTTAACAAGATGGCGCAAGTCATCGTGAACTATTCGCTCGAAGTGAAGCCCGGCCAGACGGTGTATGTGTGGAGCCAGAGCAATGCCGCACCGCTGATGCTGGAGTGCTATCGTGAAATCTTGAAGGCCGGCGGCAACGCCTTCCTGCGCGCCGATCTGCCCGGCGCGCAGGAAATTTTTTACGAGACCGCGCAAGATGCCCAGCTCGATTTTGTATCGCCGGTGGATCAGGTCTCGGTCGAAGAGGGCAAATTCGATGCCTATTTGCGCATTGGCGCGGAGACGAACACCCGCCGGCTCAGCAGCGTCGATCCGGCCAAGATGCAGCGCCAGCAAGCTGCGCTCAGTCCTATTCTTGCCAAGCGCATGAGCCGCAGCGCCGAGGGCAATTACAACTGGTGCGTTACCCTCTTCCCCACCGAAGCCTACGCGATGGACGCCGAGATGAGCCTTGCGGAATACACCGAATTTCTTTTCAGCGCGTGCCTCGTAAATGATGCTGATCCGGTGGCGCGCTGGAAGGAGATCGGCCAAAAGCAGCAGCGCTACATTGACTTTCTGCGTGACAAGAAAGTATTGACGGTGCAAGGCGCAAATGCCGATCTGACTATGCGCATCGAAGGCCGCACCTGGCGCAACAGCCAGGGCCGGCGCAACTTCCCTGACGGCGAAGTCTTCACCGGCCCGCACGAAGACTCGGTCAACGGCTGGGTGCGCTACACCTACCCGGGCGTGTATCAAGGCCGCGAAGTCAATGGCATCGAACTACGCTTTGAAAATGGCCGCGTGGTGAAGGCGACCGCCGAGAAGAATGAAGCCTTCCTCAACAAAGTGCTGGACACAGATTACGGCGCGCGCACGTTGGGCGAATTCGCCATTGGCACGAACTATGGCATCACTCGATTCAGCCGCAACACCCTGTTCGATGAGAAGATCGGCGGCACATTCCACATGGCATGCGGCGCCGGCTACCCTGACACAGGGAACACCAACAAGAGCGCCGTGCATTGGGATATGATCGCCGGCGCGCAGGACGCTGAGATCGCCGCCGACGGCATCGTGTTCTATCGCAACGGGCAGTTCATCATATGAACATCCCCGGTCTCATCCTGCTCTTCATCGCGGCATTCATCGGCGGCGCCATCAACTCGGTTGCCGGCGGCGGTAGCCTGATCGCCTTTCCCGCGCTGGTCGTCTTCGGCATCGACAAAATCGTGGCGAACGCGACCAACACAGCCGCGCTGTGGCCCGGCACTATCGGCAGCACATGGGCCTACCGCGAAGACCTCAAACCACTCAAGAATCTGCTCGTGCTGCTGTTGATTCCCAGCTTCATCGGCGGGTTGCTCGGCGCGCTATTGCTCACGCGCACGCCGCCGGAATTGTTCGGCAGAATCGTGCCACTGCTGGTGTTGTTCGCCACGCTGCTGTTTGCCTTTCGTGATTTTTTCAACCGCTTCGCCGCGAAAGACATGAACGCCGATGAGGGTCACATCTCGCGCGGCGGGCGGGTGTGGGGCATCTTGTTTCAGACGTTTGTGGCGACCTATGGCGGCTACTTCGGCGCCGGCATCGGCATCCTCATGCTTGCGTCGCTCAGCCTGATGGGCCTGCGTGACATCCACCGCATGAACGCGTTGAAGACGTCGCTCTCCTTCGTCATCAACGGAGTGGCGCTCGTGTTCTTCGCCCTCAGCGGCATCATCGACTGGCCGCTGGCGATCCTGATGGGCGCCGGCGGGCTGCTCGGCGGCTACGCCGGCGCGCGCTACGCCAAGCGCATCAACCAGAAATACCTGCGCGCCTTCGTCGTCGTCATGGGCCTTGTCGCGTCGGCCTATTTGTTTTTGAGGTCGATTTGAACATGCGCTATTCGAATCCAATCACTCAAATGCCTTATTGACATTTAACCCTCCTTTTTTGCAGAAAGGCAATTTGGTGATTGACAATCCCCACTTTCTTGTCTCATCCTTCTTGTCTTATAGTGATCGCGCAACTGAATACGGTAAACCATTTACTCTGTGTTGACGGTCGCCATCATCCATCAAGGAGTTTGTATGAAGACCCGATCAAGATCAGTGTCCGTGATCAGTTGAGTTGACATGGTTTGGGAAAATGGAGCCAGAAGGAATGTTAGTTTTCTGGCACAGGAACCTGCCCTTCAACAGCATCGTGAACGAAGCTCAGTCTGGTGGGAATCAAAGTATGAGCTATGCGGCATCGACCAACCCCACTTCAAAAGCCTCGGTGCCAATCATCTGGAAGGATTATTTCGGCTTGAATACAGGGTTGAGCATACAAAATGCCGGGGCATATGCCACCACAGTTCGGGTGCAGCACTTTGATTTCTACGGAAATCTGCTCAACAGCGTGGATTATGCGGTGCCATCTCTTTCAGC
>JBDHWI010000036.1:0-28158 GCA_039810125.1 Thermoflexales bacterium
TACATTTCACATGCCATGCGGCTCCTCTCTCGCCCGCCTCCGCGCGCGCGACGCATGAAGACAACGGCAAAATCGAGATGAGAAATCGATGTTGCGCTACAATCGCGCGCTAAATTGCACAGCACAGACAGCTTTCATCGCTGTGCAATCTGGCTATTCAGTTAGGAGAACGAAAAGCAACATGAAGAAGAACACCCTGTTTGGCACGCTGATGGCGGCAACGCTGTTGCTGGCAGCATGCGCTGCCCCAGCAGCGCCGGCGGCCACCCAGGCGCCCGCAGCCGCAGCCACTACCGCGCCGGCAGCTGCCGGCGGCCTGCCCGACCTGCAAGGTCGCGAAGTCACGGTCGCCATCGAGAACGCCTACATCCCCTTCAACTACATCCGCCTCGACAACGGTCAGGCCGAAGGCTGGGACTATGACGCGCTGGCCGAGATCTGCAAGCGCCTGAATTGCAAGCCGGTTTACAAGGAAATCGCGTGGGATGGCATGATCGCCGCTGTGGCTGCCAAGCAATTCGACATGGCTGCCGACGGCATCACCATCACCGACGAGCGCGCCCAGACCGTGGATTTCTCGGATGGCTACATCAAGGTCGACCAGCGCCTGTTGGTGCGCGCCGATGAGACGCGTTTCAAGACGATCGACGAATTCAAGGCCGGTGACTTCAAGCTGAGCACGCAGAAAGGCACCACCAACTACAACGAGGGTGTCAAACTGGTGGGCGAAGCGCGCGTCACCGCCTTTGACGATTTCGGCTCGGCGGTGCAGGCCGTGATCTCAAATGATGTGGACGCAGTGATCATCGACGACACCGCCGGCCAGGGCTATGTGGGCGTGAATGCCGACAAGGTCAAGTTGCTGGATGGCGTCGTCAGTCAGGGGCAGGAGCTTGGCTTCATCTTCCCGAAGGGCAGCAACCTTGTCGCTGCCGTGAACGCTGCGCTGACCGCCATGCGCACCGATGGCACACTGCAACGGCTTCAGGACCGGTGGTTCCCACAGGGCAAGCAAGTCATCAGCTACGATGAAGTTGGCCCCGGCGCATACGGCACACCCGAGCCGACCAAGGCGCCTTAAGCGCCGCTTTCCCGTCTAGTTTCGCAGACAGGATTAACAGGACTAACCGGCATGAAGCTGGTTGATCTTGTTGATCCTGTCTTCATTTCCACGTCGCTCGCGCTGTCCGCGCTGCTCATCTCGCGCTGATTCTCGTTTGAGGATTGTGCAATTTCGGCTATAACCCACCCTCATCAAACGCATGGTCGCATCAACCCCAAGACCCGAGTCTGCCCAAACCCGGATGGTCAGCCGCATGTCAGACTGGCCGTGGTGGCTGCTCATCATCATCGCCATCGGCGGCATCGTCGCGTGGCAATTCGCCACCGACGAGCTGTACTCCACCATCATCAACAGGCTCATTCGCGGCATCGGCGTCACGATCTTCACCACCGTCATTGCCTTCACTTTCGCCATTATTATTGGTTTGGTCGCCGGCCTGGGGCGTGTGAGCAAGAATCCTGTCATCTTCAATCTCGCCACGCTGTATGTGCAGATCATCCGCGGCGTGCCGATTTTGGTGCAGTTGCTGGTGATCGCATTCGTGCTGGTGCCGGCGATTGTTGGCGCGCTGAATCAGTTGGGCAACCTGCTGGCTCCGCTGCTGGGCGCAAACAACTTTCTCACTGCCACCAGCCCGCAAGATGTGCCGTTTCTGGCGCGCTGCATCATCGCGCTGGCAGTTGCCTACGGCGGATTTGAAGCGGAGACCTTCCGCGCCGGCATTCAATCCATCGGCAAGGGGCAAATGGAAGCCGCGCGTTCGCTCGGCATGAGCTATGTGCAGGCGATGCGTTTCATCATCCTGCCGCAAGCCATTCGTCGCGTGCTGCCGCCACTCGGCAACGACTTCGTTTCCATGCTCAAGGATTCATCGCTGGTGTCGGTGCTGGGCGTGCGCGACATGACGCAGGAAGCGCGCCTGTATGCATCGGCCTCATTCCGCTTCCTCGAAACCTACACCTCGCTCGCCTTCATGTATCTCATCCTCACCATCATCCTCTCGCTCGGCGTGAAATGGATCGAGACCAGGCTCGGCACAGAGGGCAAAAGCTGATTGAAATCTCGAATGACGAATTGTGGATTCCAATCCAATCCTCAAAACTTGAGATTCAAAATTCACGAACATGATTGAAATCAAGAACCTCGTCAAGCAATTTGGCAAACTGCGCGCAGTGGATGACGTCAGCCTCACCGTCGGCAAGGGCAAGGTGACGGTGGTCATCGGACCGAGCGGCAGCGGCAAGAGCACCGTGCTGCGCTGCATCAACCATCTCGAAGTGCCGACCAGCGGTGAGATCTGGGTGGATGGCATTCAACTGACGCACGACAGCAAGAACATCAACGCCGTGCGCGCCGAGGTGGGTATGGTGTTTCAACAGTTCAACCTGTTCCCGCATCTCACCGTGCTGCAAAACGTGATGCTGGCGCAGAAGGTGGTGCGCCGGCGCAACGACAAGGAAGCGCATGATGTGGCCATGCAGCAACTCACGCGTGTTGGCATCCCCGAAAAAGCCGCCAGCTATCCCACGCAGCTCAGTGGCGGCCAGCAGCAGCGCGTCGCCATCGCTCGCGCCCTTGCCATGAATCCCAAGATCATGTTGTTCGACGAGCCGACGTCGGCGCTTGACCCGGAGATGATCAAGGAAGTGCTGGACGTGATGCAAGAGCTGGCAGCCAGCGGCATGACGATGGTCGTGGTGACGCACGAGATGGGTTTTGCTCGCAACGCTGCCGATGAAGTCGTGTTCATGGATCACGGCAAGATCGTCGAGCAGGCCACGCCAGAGACGTTCTTCACCAATCCCCGTGAAGAGCGCGCGCGCAATTTCCTGAATCAGATTTTGAGATAGGCATTGAAGTGAAAAAGTCGCCGGCCATGCCAGTCATGGTGACAGGTTGCAGGCGGTATAATCCCCTCACATTCAGGCCCATTTCCCTGCGCAGTAGGCAGCGCGAGTGCGAAGACAGAGAGCTGGCGGATGGTGCAAGCCAGCATCGCCGCGATGCCGAAATGGAAGAGGAGCCGGTGACGGCTTATGTGACTGGATGACGAGTGGCGGCGAATCGTCGCAACTGGGGTGGCACCACGAGCGTGAAGCAACGCCCGTCCTCAGACGTGAACAACGTTTGAGGACGGGCTTTTTCTATCTAACAACCATGAGCATCCAAAACAACATCGTCTTCTCCGGCATGCAGCCCACCGGCGACATGCACATCGGCAATTACTTCGGCGCGGTGGCAAATTGGGTGCGCATCCAGGACAGCAGCCAATACCAAACCATCTATTGCGTCGTCAACCTGCACGCCATGACGATGCCATATGACGTCGCCGGCCTGAAAAAGACGACTGAATCGCTCTTCGTCGATTTTCTTGCCGCCGGCCTCGACCCTGAAAAATCCATCGTCTTTGTGCAATCGATGGTGCAGGAACACACCGAGCTGAGTTGGATATTGGGCTGCGTGTGCAGTTTTGGCGATCTCACGCGTCAGGCGCAATTCAAGGATAAGAGCGACCAGCTCGAAGGCAAGCAGGACGCCTTCATCAGCGCCGGCCTGTTCACCTACCCGGTGCTGCAAGCTGCCGACATCCTGCTGTATCGCGCCGGCCTGGTGCCAGTTGGCAAGGATCAGGAGCAGCATCTGGAACTCTCGCGCGATGTCGCCAACCGCTTCAACAAGCAGTTCGGTGAATACTTCCCCGAGCCAGCGGTGCTGAGCACCACCACGCCCAAAGTCCTCTCGCTCAATGACCCGGCGAAGAAGATGAGCAAGAGCCTCGGGCCGAAGAGCTATGTCGGCTTGTTCGAGGATGAGGCGACGGTGCGCAGCAAAGTGCGCAGCGCCGTGACCGACACCGGCGATCCTGCGGAGCCAATGGGTGATGGCGCGAAGAATTTGATCGGCCTTTTGCGCGCATGCGGCAAGAATGACGTGGCCGCCGAGTTCGAAAGACAATACGCCGATGGCCCGCGCCGCTATGCGCCCTTAAAGGACGCCACCGCCGACGCGCTGGCGGAGTTGACCAGCGCCAAGCGCGCGCGTCGCGCCGAGATCATGGCCGATCGCGACAACGTCAGGCGGCTGATGCAGGCCGGCGCAGAGAGGGCCAGCGCCATCGCCAGGCAGACCATGAAGGATGTGCGGCGTCTGACCGGATTGCCAAAGATGAACTGAACGGGCTGAGGATTGGCCGGTTGAGGCACAGCGCCGTTCACCGGCGTGCGGCATGCGCTACATGCAATCGCGGGCAATTTTAAGCTTCGCTGGGTAGAGTGAGCGCGATGAAGACGATAGACGACCTACCAGAGCCGGCGGACTTTGACCCAACGCTCGGCGACTTCCCCTCACTTGAAGAGCAGGTGAAGTGGGCGCGCACGCTGGGACCAATCTACAAGCGCAGGTCACAGTGGGGCACATTCGTGTTCCTGGCCGGCCCAGAGGCCAACCGTTTCGTCATGCACACTGGCCGCCGGCATTTCAGCCACGACAAGGGCTGGACGCCGATCATCGGCGAGACGCTCGGTCATGGCCTGCTGAACATGGACGATCCTGAACATGCCGTGCATCGCCGCATGTGGAATCCGGCCTTCACCAGCGCCGCCATGGAAGCCTACGTGCCGGTCATCCAGCGCGTGATCGAACGGCGCACCCAGGATTGGGCGCTGCGCGATCAGGTGGATGTATATGCTGAATCGCGCGAGATCACCTTCGATGCGGCAGCAGCGGCGCTCGCCGGCTTCGAACCCGGGCCCAAAGTCGACAAGATGCGCCATGCGTTCTATACCTTGATCGGCGGCTTTGACCCGGGCAGTGAAACCTACGACGATTACGTGAAGCGCGCAAAGGAAGTGCAGTTTGAGTTGGGGATAACGTTGATCCGGTTGATCAACGAGCGCCGCAACGCGCCGGCGGATGAACCAGCACGCGATGTGCTTGGCACGATCGTGCGCGCGCGCGATGAAAACGGCCAGCCGCTCAGCGACACCCAACTTCTGGCGCACCTGAATATCCTGCTGGTCGCCGGCCACGAGACCACCACCACGCTTGGCGCATGGACGCTGGCCATGCTGGCGATGGAGCCGGCGCACCGCGAGCGCATCCGCGCCGAGTTGGACGCTGTGATGGGTGACGCCAAACGGCCAACGGTCGAACACTTGCGCAACATGCCTTTGCTCGACGCCTTCATCAAGGAGACGGGCCGGCTGAAGCCGCCAGTGTTCAATGTGCCGCGCGGCGTGCTGAGCGATTTCGAGTTCGCAGACTACCGCATCCCCGAAGGCGCCCAGGTGCGGCTCGCACTCGCCGCCGGCCAGCGCCTGTCCAACAGCTTCACCGACCCTGATCACTTCGAGCCGGCGCGCTTTTTGCCGCCGCGCGAGGAAGACAAAAAGACGCCCTACAGCCTGGTCACGTTTGGCGGCGGCCCGCGCATCTGCATCGGCATCAATTTTGCCAACATCGAAGTGCGCGCACTGGCAGCGTACGTGCTGCGTCATTTCGATGGCGAAGTGGTCGATCCTGACAACAATCTCTTTCTCGGTTACTGGACCGCCATCATGCCGCAGGGTTTAAAGATGCGGTTCTCTGAACGCTGAACGCAGAATATCGGAACGTAGAACAGATCACTCGGCACTCATCACTCAGAACTCACATGCAATTCATCGCTTCCATCGATCAAGGCACCACCAGCACGCGCTGCATCTTGTTCGACCGCGCCGGCGGCATCCTCAGCAGCGCGCAGGAAGAGCATCAGCAGATTTACCCGCAACCGGGCTGGGTGGAGCATGACCCGGTAGAAATCTGGGCGCGCACCCAAGGCGTAATGGCCGAGGCGATGGCGCGCATCAACGCCAGGCCGGCAGACATCGTTGCCATCGGCATCACCAACCAGCGCGAGACAACTGTGGTATGGGATGCGCGCACCGGCAAGCCCATCTACAACGCCATCGTGTGGCAGGACACGCGCACCGCCGGCATCTGCGCCGAACTTGCCAAACACGGCGGGCAGGATCGCTATCGCACAAAGACCGGCCTGCCGCTTGCTACCTACTTCAGCGGACCAAAGATCAAATGGCTGCTGGACAATGTGCCAGGCGCGCGCGAGAAAGCTGAAGCCGGCGACCTGCGCTTCGGCACCATCGACACCTGGCTGATCTGGAATGCAACCGGCAGGCACGTAACCGATGTGACCAATGCCGGCCGCACATTGATGATGAATCTCGCCACGCTCGATTGGGACGACGAGATTTTGCGCGATCTGGGTATCCCGCGCGCATTGCTGCCGCAGATCGTTTCGTCGAGTGAGGTGTACGGCGAAACGCGCGATGGCGTGAAGGTGGCCGGCGATATGGGCGACCAGCACGCCGCGCTGTTTGGGCAAACCTGCTTCAACGCCGGCGATGCAAAGAACACCTACGGCACCGGCTGCTTCATGCTGATGAACACCGGCGAGACGCCAATTCAATCGCAGAACGGCCTGCTCACCACGATGGGCTACCAGATCGGCGATGCAAAGCCGGTCTACGCGCTGGAAGGCTCGATTGCGATTGCCGGCGCACTGGTGCAATGGCTGCGCGACAACATGGGTTTCATCCGCCACTCGAACGAGATCGAGACATTGGCAGCGACGGTGAGCGACAACGGCGGCATCTACTTCGTGCCGGCATTCAGCGGGCTGTATGCGCCATACTGGAAGGATGACGCGCGTGGCGTGATCGCCGGCCTCACCCGCTACGTCAACCGCGGCCACCTCGCCCGCGCTGCGCTCGAAGCCACCGCCTTTCAAACTCGCGAGGTCATCGAAGCGATGAAGAAAGACGCCAGCAAGAGCGATCCCACGGGTCGCTCCAACGACAGCCTGACATCGCTAAAGGTCGATGGCGGCATGGTGAAGAACAACCTGCTGATGCAGTTCCAAGCCGACATTCTGGATGTGCCGGTGATTCGCCCAAAGGTAAGCGAGACGACAGCGTTGGGCGCAGCATATGCCGCCGGCCTCGCCGTGGGCTACTGGCAAAACATCGACGACTTGCGCGCCAACTGGCAGGCCGACCAGACGTGGCAGCCGGCAATGACCAACGCCGACCGCGAGCGGCTGTATCACCTGTGGAAGAAAGCCGTCACCCGCACGTTCGACTGGGTGGAATGATCGAGCGCCAAATCATCTGCGGTCGATTGCCGGCAAGCCACACCTTCCGCAGCGTCACGCCCTGCTCCACCACGATCAGCGGCGCGCTGGCGGCACGCTGAAATCGGACGGCACGGACGTTTGTGGTTGGGCAACGGCGGGCAGGCGAATGCCCATTGCGCGCGGGAAAGTGCAAGTGCGGCGAGTAGAATCTTGCTGGTCACAATGGCGAATTCTTCAACAAATGCAACGCCAAATTCCACGTTGCTCAACAATCGCTACTGGCTGCTGGCTGCGCTGGCCGCCGGCGGCATGGCGACGGTCTACAAAGGGCAGGACACGCTGCTCAATCGCCTGGTCGCCATCAAGATGCTGCGCGACCGCTACGCCAGCGATCCACATTTTGTGCAGCGCTTCCGCGATGAAGCGCAGGCTTCCGCAAACCTCAATCATCCCAACATCGTCACGCTGTTCGATGTGGGGCGCGATGTGATCGACGGCCAGGAGCGCCATTACATCGTGATGGAACTGGTCGAAGGGCAGGATTTGAAGCAGAACCTGCGCCAGCGCGCGATGAACGGCGACCCGATGAACGTGGATGAGGCAGTGGATGTTGGCCGGCAGGTATGCGAAGGCGTGGCCTATGCTCATCGGCGCGGACTGGTGCATTGCGACCTCAAGCCGCAAAACGTGTTGCTCATGCCGGATGGTCACGTAAAGGTCACCGACTTTGGCATCGCGCGCGCCTACACCGCCGCGCTCAACACCGGCGAGCGCAACGATGTGGTGTGGGGCACGCCGCAGTACTACGCGCCAGAGCAGGCCGCCGGCCAGTCGCCCACGCCCGCAAGCGACGTTTACAGCATCGGTGTGATGCTCTATGAGATGCTCGCCGGCCGGCTGCCATTCGATTCGCGCGACCCAAAACAACTGGCGCAGATGCACATGACCACGCAGCCGCAGCCGCTGCATACGCTGAACCCAAACGTCACGCTGCAACTGGAAAGCATCGTCAACCGCGCAATGGCGAAGGACCCCGCGCAACGCTACCCCAGCGCCGACCACTTTGCGCGCGCGCTAGTGGCCTATGCGCAGCAGGGCGACGAGCAGACGATGATGAACATGCCGCCGGTGCGACCGCCGGCGCAAGCTTCACGGAACAGCGTCACTGCGCCAACTGCCGCCACCGGCACCGCGCCGCGCACCGCATCCACGCAGCCACAGGCGCAACCCAAGCCGCAGCCGGCGCAGAGCCAACCCAAACAACCCGCGCAGCCGAAAAAGAAGAATGTCATTACCGACACCTACCCCACCGCGCCCACTCTGGCGCAGGATCGCGGGCCAGACATCGGCGTGTGGCTGCTGGGGGCGATTGCGCTGCTGTGTGTGTTGGGGCTGATCCCGCTCTATTTCCTCGTGTATCAGGCCTATACCGCGCCGCCGGCCACACAAACGCCTATCGCGCCGGCGGTGATCTTGCCCGGAGCAACCACCATCACACCGGCCAGCACGCCAACCAGCACGCAGCCAGTGCAAGTGCCGCAGATTGTTGGCACGCCGTTCAATGACGCCGCGCACGATCTGGCTGCGATGGGGCTGAACATCAACCAGATCGAGGAGCGCGCCGGCGGCGCCTTCACCCAAACCGTGGTGTTGGAGCAGCGCACTCCGGCAGGCAGCATGGTGCCCCCTGGCAGCGTCGTGGATGTAGTTGTAAGCAAGATCAGCGAGATGCGCGAGGTGCCAAACGGCTTGCTGGGGCGCACCATGGATAACGTCGTATCACAAACGCTCACCGCCATCGGTTGGAATGTGGTGGTGATGCCGACGCTGGATTTCTCGCCCGCCGGCACCATCGTAGACGTGCAGCCGCCTGAGGGCAGTCAACTCGCCGTAAGTGAAACGCTCACGCTCACCGTGAGCAGCGGCGGGTTGATCCCACTGGATGTGCAAATGCCGCCCATCACGCTGGAATCTGTGACATTGAGCCGCGACACGTTTTTGCCAGGGCAAACCGTGCAGTTTGCAGTGCGCTGGCGCGCGAATGCACCGGTGGGGCGCGATTACAACGTCGGCTGGTTCCTCTTCCCACAGGGCAGCGGCACGCCGGCGGCGCAGGGGCAGGATCGCGAGCCACACAATAATGGTGCGCCATCGCCTACCTCGACCTGGGTCGCCGGCACAGTCGTCGATGACGTCTACACGATTCAAGTTCCGTTCAATGCGCCAGCAGGCGCATACACCTTGCAGCTTGCGATGTATTCCGGCGCTGATCGGCTGCAGGTGACAGATTCAGGCAATACGGTTGCGCCGGCGAATCTCATCGTGCTTCACACGGTTCAGGTGCAATAGCGCGCTTTCAACTCAATTCCTTCAGCGAGCGAGACATCGGCGCAACTTTGTCGGCAGTAGTGCGTAACAGGGCGTGAGCATGGCCACACTGGCGATCAATCGAGGCATCGTGAGCACATTTGGGGGAACGACCAAAGCCGTGCCATCCGCGCCGGCTCCGTTGAGCGAAGCGGAAGTGGAGCAACGCGCCATTCAGGCAGTGCTGGCCGGCAATCGCGACGCCTTTCATCCACTGGTAGAAGCGCATCAGTCCCGCGTGTTTGGGCTGGCGCTGCGCATGCTGGGCAACGAGCGCGAGGCCGAGGACGCCGCGCAGGATGCCTTCCTGCATGCCTTCGCACGGCTTGCGTCATACAAGCCGGAGTGGCGCTTCAAGACATGGATCATGACAATCACGTCGAATCTGTGCATCGATCGGCTGCGCCGGCGCCGGCTGGAGCCGGCAAACTTCGCCGACCTGGCCGCCAACGATGGGAGCGATGAGATTGATTTCACCAGCCATGAGCCGCAACCTGACGCGGTGGTGATCAGACGTCAGCGCGATGCTGCCCTGCGCGCCATGCTGGCCGAATTGCCTGATGAAGATCGCAGCATGGTCATCATGTTCTATTACAACGACATGCGCTACGAAGAGATTGCCGCAGCAATGAACACGACCGTCAGCGCGGTGAAGAGTCGCTTGTTTCGCGCGCGCCAGAAGATGGCGCAGAGCAAGCCGGCAGCGGGGATCACATGACAAACATCGATGAGTTGATGATGGATGCCCTGGACGGCACAATCACGCCGGCCAACCGCGCGCTGCTGGATGCGCATCTGGCGCAGCACGCTGATGCGCGCGTCACCTTCGAGCACATGCTGCGCATCGATGCCGCGCTGCGTGAGGCGCCGGCAATTTCCCCGCCGGCGGATTTCTCGCGCAAGGTCATGGCGCAGGCGCGCGTGATGCCCATCGCCAAACCCATGCGCAACAGCCAGATCGTCGCCATCATCGCCGCAAATTCACTGCTGGTCGGGGTGATGTGGTTGATGCTGGCGGCACTGTTGGTTGGATTGGCGTTGCTGGCCGCACAACTGCCGGCGCTGCAGCCGGTATTTGCCCTGGCGCACGCAGTCGCCGCATATGTGCGTGATGCACTTGAGCTTGCCACTGCCGGCGCGCGCGCCCTCGGTTCGCAACCCATCGCATGGGTCACTGCGCTGGCTGCACTGTCATTGGTGGCGGCATGGGTCGGCGTGCTGGCCAAGGTGCTGTGGCCACAATATGCGCGCTGATCCCCAGCAACCTTCATCGCCCATCCGCGTAATAGCCATGCAACACACGCAAGCGACACACTTGCAAGGCAAAGAATGATGGCAAACCTGAAACGCAAAATCCTGCTGAGCGCGCTGGCGCTGGCAGGCAGCCTGTTGATCACGACGACTGCCTTCGCCAACACCGCCACGCCGCCGGCGCCCACTGAACAGCCCGCGACTGAACCCACCCCGCCGGCAGCGCCGCTGCTTGCAACAGCTCTTCCGCCGGCCAGCATGGAGGACGATCGCCTCATCCTGCGCGGCGACCGCACCATCACCGGTGATAACTTCACGCTGCGCTCCGGCGAGACGCTGCGCGGCGACCTCACCATCTTTGGCGGCAATGCCACGCTTGAAGAAAATAGCACCGTCGAGGGCAGCGTCGCCGTTTTTGGCGGCAACGTCGACATCGCCGGCACAGTGACAGGCGACATGAGCCTGGTGGGAGGCAGCGCATTGCTGCGCAATTCAGCGGTGATCAATGGCGACCTCTCGCGCATAGCCGGCGCAGTCAACCGCGAAGCCGGCGCAGTCGTGCGTGGCGATTGGACGACGATGGGTGGACCGAGCGCAAGCAGCAGCAACACGCGCGTCGTGCGCAACGCCGGCCCGTTTGGACGGTTCTTCTCGTTCATCACGAGCGCCATCGTCGCGGTTCTGGGCGCAATTGCAATTGCGTTGCTCGCCATCGCCATCGTGGCGCTGCTGCCAAACCAGGTGGCACAAGCCACCGCGGCGTTGCAGGCAAGCTGGCTGACCGCCGGCGTGGTTGGCGCGCTCACGTTGTTCGCGGTGCCGATCCTTGCACTCACGCTGGCAATCACGATCTGCCTGATTCCGATCTCGCTGCTGTTGCTGCTGGCCTACGCCGTCGCAGTCATCGCCGGCTGGGCGGTTTCGGCGCGCATTGTCGGCGAACGCGTGATGCGCGCGATGAACCGCCATGATTGGACGCTGGTCGGGCAGACGCTAGCCGGCGCGGTGCTGCTGGCGCTGCTGGGCAGCGTGCCGGTCATTGGCGGGTTGATCGCCTTCATAGCGACAGCGCTCGGCCTCGGCGCGCTGATGTTGACGCGTGCCGGCACGCGCCGCTACCCCATGCCTGCGCCAGCCGGCCCCATCGCGCCCCTTGCGCCGATGCCGGATGGGATCCCTGCACCACGCGCAGATCAAACTCCCTCGGCGGCTGATGTGCCTGCCGCCATGCCGCCGGCGACCAACGCGCCTACAGCAGATTGGTGGAAGGTAAATGATGCGCCCCCGGCAGCAGATGCGTCACCGGACGCCACACCACCTGACCAGCCGGCGTAACATTTATTTCACGCAGCGTGAAACCGCCTGAAGCCAAGAAGCTTCAGGCGGTTTTTTTGCATTGCGCATCGGCCGAGATATACAAAAAATATACCGACGCTGCCGCACCGCAACCTATACTCTCCTCAGAAACATGCCGCGCGGCATGAAGCAGCGCGCAAAGATTGAGAAGGAAGCACATGAAAACTCTTTTGCACCGAACACATTCGCTGCTGTTGGCAGTTGCCATGGCAGCGATGATGACCGCTTGCAGCGCAACCGCCGCCAGACCAGCCGGCACGACGCCGGCCAACGCAGCAACAACCAGCGCAACGGCAAGCACAAGCATCACATCCCCTGCCACCGTGCCGGCTGCCACAGCCCAGAGCAGCGTGAGCGACGCAATGGCAGGCAACGCCACACCGCATGAAGCAGTTGCAGAAGCATCGGCAAACGCCAATGAAATTGCCATCACGCTCAACAGCGACAGCATCACGGCAGATGCCGCCGGCGTCCTGGTCGAGGGCAGCACTGCGCAAATCACCGCCGCCGGCGTCTATCGCATCAGCGGCACGCTAAACAACGGCCAGATCAGCGTCAACGCGCCTGATGGCGAAGTGCAGCTGATTCTGGATGGCGTGACCATTCACAACGAAACCGGCGCGGCTATCGACATCGTGAAAGCCGGCGTTGTGACGCTGATACTGGCCGACAATTCGCAGAACACCCTTTCCGACGGCGCAAAGTATGTGTTTTCTGCACCGGATGTGGATGAGCCAAATGCGACGCTCTTCAGCAAGGCCGACCTGACCATTGAAGGCGCCGGCGCGCTGACAGTGCAGGGCAACTACAACGACGCCATCGCCAGCAAGGACGGCCTGGTCATCGCCAGCGGCCAGATCACTGTCACGGCAGTCGACGACGGCATTCGCGGCAAGGATTACCTTGTCGTGAAGAATGGCAACCTCAATATCACCAGCAAGGGCGACGGCTTAAAGTCTGACAATGCAGAGGATGCCGGGAAGGGTTACATCACCGTTGAGGATGGCACGATCGCCATCTCCGCCGGCGGCGACGCCATTCAAGCCGAAACTGACGTGCTGATCTCCGGCGGCAACTTCAACGTGACTGCCGGCGGCGGCAGTGGCGCAACGCTGGCAGCAGATGCATCAGCGAAGGGTCTCAAGGCCGGCGCTGAATTGACCATCGACGGCGGCACGTTCAACATCGATGCGGCAGACGACGCGCTGCACACCAACGGCACGTTGATCCTGAACGCCGGCACCTTCGATCTTGCCAGCGGCGACGACGCCATCCACGCCGATGTCGCCTTGACCATCAACGATGGCACCGTGCGCATTTCACGCTCCAACGAAGGCATCGAGAGCAACGTCATCACGATCAATGGCGGCGACATCCACGTGGTATCCAGCGACGACGGCATCAACTCCACCGACGGTTCTGGGGGTGGGATGCGGCCGGGCGGCGGCAATGTGACCACCTACTCCGGAAACACCTGGCTCTATATCCATGGTGGTCGCATCGTAGTCAACGCGGCGGGTGACGGCGTGGATGTGAACGGCGCGACAGAGATGACCGCCGGCACGCTGGTGGTGCATGGCCCCACCATGCAGATGAACGGCGCGCTAGATTTCGATGCCTACTTCAAGATCAGCGGCGGCACGCTGGTGGCCGCCGGCAGCGCAGGCATGGCGCAAGCGCCTGGCGCCGGTTCGCAGCAGGCGTCAGTGCTGATCTTCTTCAACGCTGTGCAGCCGGCAGGCACGTTGGTGCATATTCGCAACGCCGCCGGCGAGGGCGTGCTGACCTTCGCGCCAGAGAAAGAATTTCAATCGCTGGTCTTCTCATCGCCGGCGCTGATTCAAGGTGAAACCTACGAGATCCTGCTGGGTGGCAGCGCCAGCGGCGCCTCTGCCAATGGCCTGTTCGTGGATGGCAGCTACACGCCTGGCACGGCATACCAGCAATTCACCATCAACGGCGCAACCACGATGGTCGGTGACGGCGGCATGCGCCGGCGCGGCCCGATGCCCTAGCGATCATGAGAAAAAGTTCATCATCGATTCATCAAGGGCGTTGCACAGCAGGCATACATTTGAAGCGTGCCAGGGCGCGGATGCGAATGATGCAGCGGCGATGGCCGCACCGCTGCCCTGGTGCGCAGAAATATCCAAAACGAACACTCGAGGTTGAGTCATGAAATTTGCCATCCACACAGATCCCAAGCTGGCCCTCGCCGTCGAAGCGCCGCGCGAGAAACCTGCGCTGGAGCCGTTTTGCGTGACAGAGGCATCCCGTGCACTGAACAATGCAGCAGCTGGCTTCGCGCCGATCAGCCTGGAGGAAATGCAGGAGGTTGCGCTGCTCGACCGGATCGACACGAAGTTTGCCTTGCCGGCGGCGCAACTCGCCGCGCTGCTCATCGATTTGCAGAAGGACTATCGCGTGCTGGCTGTGCAGGGCAATCGCCTGAGCGAGTATCGAACGCTGTATTTCGACACGCCCGATTTCGCACTCTATTTGGCGCACGCCACCGAGCGCGCCAATCGCTACAAGGTGCGCATGCGCGAGTACGTGGCTTCGCGCATCTCATTTCTGGAAGTCAAGCACAAGACGTCGAAGGAGCGCACGATCAAGGAGCGCATAAAGACCCGCCAGCCGACGACGCGCCTGACAGCGGAGATGGATGGCTGGCTGCACAGTGTGTCGCCATTGAGTGGCGAGATGCTGGAACCCAAGCTGTGGAACACCTTCCGGCGCATGACGCTGGTCAGCGTGCGGCATGGCGAGCGCGTAACGATCGATGTCGATCTGGCTTTCTTCACCCAGGATCGCCTGGCGCGGCTGGATGGATTGGCGGTTGTCGAGGTGAAATGCGCAGGCAAAAGATCCCTCTCGCCATTCCTCGCACAAATGCGCGCGCATCGCGTTTTGCCGCGCAGCTTCAGCAAGTATTCCATCGGCGTCGGCCTGCTGGTCGACGATATCAAGAAGAACAAGCTCAAGGCAAAGTTGCTCTGGTTGCAACGGCACATGCGCGAAATTCAGCGCGAGCTGGCCGCCGGCACAGCCTTGCCCGAGCGCCAATGGCAAACATCATGAACAATCTCATCAACTTCCTGCTGGGGTTCGCCCTCAATCTGATCGCATCCATCGTCATCATCCGCTTCATCTACTATCCGTCGAATCAGAACAAGCCCTATGTCTTCACCTTCATGGCGCTTGGCACCACACTGTTCTTCGTGCTGAGCCTGCTGACGAGTATCGAGTTGAGCGTTGGCGTCGGCTTTGGCTTGTTCGCAATCTTCTCGATCCTGCGCTACCGCACCGACACCATCCCAATCCGCGACATGACCTATCTGTTTGTCATTGCCGCCTTGTCGGTGATGAACGCCGCCGGCGCCAGTAGCGCAGCCTGGCCACAACTCATCATCGCCAACTTCGGCCTCGTCATCTTGCTGTTCGTGCTGGAACATGAGTGGGGGTTTCAATTCGAATTGTCAAAGGAAGTGGTGTACGAAAAGATCGAGTTGATCGATCCGCAGCACCGCGCAGAGTTGCTGGCCGACCTGGAGGCGCGCACTGGCATGCGAATCAAGCGCGTGGAGATTGGCAAAATCGACTTCATGCGCGACATTGCCCAACTTCGCGTCGTCTTCGACACGCATCAGCAAGGCCTTGCGCTGCATGCCGCCGGCACGCTGCCCAGCAGCGACGGTCGACAGGATCACGACGACGACTAACATTACACTTGCAGCACACCTGCAGTTGACCAACACATCAACACATGTAGAAAGCAACAGCACCTCGTATGGCAACAAATGTGCTCGTGGTGGATGACACCAGCAACGTCCGCACGATGTTGAGCGATTTCCTGAGCAGCCAGCAATTTACTGTGCTGACGGCCTCGGATGGTCGCGAAGCGCTCGACATCGTGCAGTCGGATAAGCCTGACCTGATCCTGCTGGACATCATGATGCCCAACATGGACGGCTACCAGTTCATCACGCAGTTGCGCCGCTCCTCATCCATACCGGTCATCATGATCACCGCCAGGCAGCAGGAAATGGATGTCATTCGCGGCTTCGACTTGGGCGCAGACGACTACATCACCAAGCCATTTCGCATGAAGGAGTTGTTGGTGCGAATGCGCGCTGTGCTGCGCCGCACTGCCGCGCAGGAACAGGAGAATGCAATCCTGTCCATCAACGGCATCTCGCTCAGCCGCAGCCGGCACGAAGTTCGCAAAGGGGATGCGCTCATCGACTTGACGCCGCTGGAGTTTCACATCCTGGAAATGCTGATGCTGGCGCGCGGCAAGGTGCTGCGCCGCGCCGACATGAGCATGAAGCTCATGTCAAATGGCTACGCCGGCTCAGAATCGACGCTGAAGATTCACATTCGCAACCTGCGCCTCAAGCTGGGAGACGACCTGAACCTGCCGCGTTACATCGAAACGGTGTTCGGGGTGGGATACCGCTTCCTGGAGGAAACGCCATGAAGCGGTCGCTGCAAGGCAAACTCATCCTGTCCTTTCTGGCAGTGGCGCTCATCACAGTGGTGGTGGTTTCTGCGCTGATCTGGCTGACATCGGGTCAGGCGCTGATGAATTTGGTGGTCGATCAACGCACGGCGCAAATGCAACAAGACTTGCAGGATTTCTACATCAGCAATGGCACGCTGGATGGCTTCTTCAATGGGTTTGTGCCGGCCGACAAAAAAAGCGCGCCCTCACAGCCTGGCAATCCCAATCGCCCACCCCACTTTCGCGGCGTGGATGGCGTGGTGGATGCAGACTACCGCGCTGTTCTACCCACGCTGGGTTTTGCCGTCGGCCAGCAGGTGCCGGCAAACCGGATCACGCAGGCAATCCCGGTCGTCGTGAATGGCAAGACCATCGCATGGGTGCTGCCAGACACAGGCTTCCAGTTTCAACTCAGCGCCGAAGAGCAGGTGTATTTGCAACGCAGTGGCATGATCATCGGCCTGGCTGCGCTCACCGGCGTGGCAGCGGCCCTGACGATAGGTTTTCTGCTCTCCAGCGGGCTGTTGCGCCCCATCCGCCGGCTGACACAAGCCTCGCAAGCCCTCGCGCGCGGCAACCTGAATCAGCAGTTGCCGGTCACGTCGGAGGATGAGTTGGGGCAATTGACGGCCACCTTCAACCAGATGAGCGCCGAACTGGCGCGCGCCGACGAACAGCGCAAACGATTGACGGCCGATGTGGCCCATGATCTCGCCACACCGCTGCAGGTAATCTCCGGCTACATCGACATGCTGGACGAGGGTGACGTGACGCTGACGCCGGCGCGCATCGACATCCTGCGCACCGAATTGGGTCATTTACGCCGGCTGGTCAGTGATCTCGGCATCCTGACACAGGTGGAGGCCGGCGGAGTCGACATCCAGATGCAGGCGGTTTCACCGTCAGCCTTATTGCGCCACATCGGTCAGACCTTCGAACCCATCGCCAGCCGGCGCGGTGTGCATGTCATCGTCGATGCGCCAGAGCGCATCCCTGCAATTCACGCTGATGAAGGCCGCATGATGCAGGTGTTGCGAAACCTGGTGGAAAACGCGCTGCGGCACACACCCGACGGCGGGAAGATCGAACTGGGCGCAAATGAGAGGGGCGAAGAGGTGGAGTTGCGCGTGACAGACACCGGTGACGGCATCGACGCCGGCGATTTGCCGTTTGTGTTCGACCGCTTCTATCGCGCCGACAAAGCGCGCGGCGGAAACGCCGGCAAGATGGGGTTGGGGCTGGCCATCTGCAAGGCGCTGGTGCAGGTGCAGGGTGGCAGCATCATGGCGGTGTCTGCCGGCAAGGGGCGCGGCGCGAGCATCGTCATGCGCTTCAGTCGCGCCAAAGCTGAAGCTGCCGTGTAACGCAGCGCCGAACGTCCTACAATGGGCAGGCTGTGTCACTCAAGGGTCTCACGCGCTTTGCTGCCACTTCAACTGCGTTTCAGCGCCTGATGGAGCAACTGCGCGCCGGCAATGCGCCGCGCGCGTTGGGGCTGCCACGCGCGGCTCGCGCCATCACGGTGGCCGGCTTGCAACAACTCGGCCGCCCCATCGTGTATGTCACATCGTCGGTCGAAAGTTCGCGCATGATGACCGACGCGCTGGCGCAACTGGGGTTGGGCGATCAGCCGCCCATGCGCTTCACCGAGCCAAACACTGCGTTCTATGACACCGTCGCGCCTGTGCGCGATGTGATCACGCAGCGCTCGATGGTGCTGGCGGAGTTGGCCGGCGCAAACAACCGCGCCGCGCTCATCGTCACCGGCCCGCGCGCGCTGATGCAACCAACGATGCCGGCGAAACGCTTTACGCTGCTCACCCGCACGATCAAGCGCGACGACACCCTCTCGCTGGAAAACATGATCGGGCATTGGGTGCGCATGGGCTACGAAAATGAGCAGGTGGTGGAGCGCGTCGGCACATTCAGCCGGCGCGGCGGCATCATCGATGTGTGGTCGCCGGCGCACCCTTCGCCCGTGCGCATCGAACTCTTCGGCAATGTCGCCGACTCCATCCGCACTTTCGACCCCGGCACACAGCGCAGTGGCGCCACACTGGCCAACGTGACGATCTCGCCGATGGATGTTGTGGGACAGACGAGAGATGCGAGCGTGGAGATTGCAGACGCACAACCTGAAACCAGCCATCTGAAATCAGGCATCGACACTCTCGAATCCCTCATCGGCTACCTGCCTCAAAACGCCTTGCTCGTCATCGATGACGAAGAGGAACTGCGCAATGCGTGGCTGGGGCTGGAAGAGCGGGCACAGCGCGAGCGCGAGACATTGCAGCAATCCCTTGAAGCAGAAGGCTCGCAAGCGCCGGCAAGCGATGGACTGCCTTATCTGACGTGGGAGCAGTTCAAGGCATCCATCAGCGCGGCGCATGTGCTGGTGCTGGGTCAGCCCGACGATGGTCTGCTCAGCGCGCACCCGCTCGCCAGCCAGTTCAAGCAGCCGCCACATTTTGCCGGCCAACTCACGCCCCTTCTCGAATACATCAAGACCACGCGCAGTAGCGACGAGGCAGCCGGCCCTTCGCTCGTCGTCGTCTCGCGGCAATCGGCGCGCCTGGCCGAACTGTGGAGTGAGCGCAACAGCGCGCTGGCTGCCAATGCCTCCCTCGACGAAGCGCCACAGGGCGGCCTGCATTTCATCGCCGGCGCGTTGCCAACCGGATTCGTGATGGCCACAGATGCCAATCCACAATCCGAAGCCCCCAACCTCATCCTGCTGACCGACGCCGAAATCTATGGCAATGTGCGGCCAGAGTGGTTCATGCGCGGGCGCACGCGCAAGGCTGCGCCCGAGAAGGCGTTTGCCGATTGGCAGATCGGCGACGCAGTGGTGCATGAGGACTATGGCATCGGCATTTATCGCGGGTTGGTGAAGTTGACGGTGGCCCAACCCACCTCTCTCAGTGGGAGAGGGGACGAGGGTGAGGGGGAGCATGAGCGCGAATATCTGCTGCTCGAATACCAGGATGCCGACCGGCTGTATGTGCCGTTGCACCAGCTCGACCGCGTGACGCGCTACGTGGGCGCGGATGACGCAGCGCCAAAGCTGGACAAGCTTGGCAGTGGCTCGTGGGAGAAATCGCGCCAGAAAGCCGCCGGCGCTGCCGCGGAGATCGCGCGCGACCTGCTCAAGCTCTATGCCGAGCGCGAGATGATCACCCGCCAGCCTTTCAGCAAGGACACGCCCTGGCAGATCGAGCTCGAATCGAGCTTCCCGTTCATTGAGACCGACGACCAACTGCGCGCCATCCAGGAAGTGAAGCGCGACATGGAGCAGGGCAACCCGATGGATCGTCTCGTCGTCGGCGATGTGGGCTTTGGCAAAACTGAAGTCGCCTTGCGCGCGGCATTCAAGGCGGTGCAGGATGGCAAGCAGGTGGCAGTGCTGGTGCCAACCACCGTGCTGGCACAGCAGCACTGGAACACCTTCGCCCGCCGGCTCGAATCGTATCCGATCGAAGTCGAGATGTTGTCGCGCTTTCGCACGCCAGCCGAGAAAAAAGAGATCTACGCCGGCCTTGCCGACGGCAGCATCGACATCGTCATCGGCACGCACGGGCTGGTCGGCAAAGACGTGAAGTTCCACAACCTCGGTCTGCTCGTCATCGACGAGGAACATCGCTTTGGCGTGAAGGCAAAGGAGAGGCTCAAGCAGTTGCGCACCGAAGTGGACGTGCTGACGCTGACCGCCACGCCCATCCCGCGCACGCTATATCTGGGACTGAGCGGTGTGCGCGCCATCAGCCGCATCGAGACGCCGCCGGCGGAGCGCCTGCCCATCATCAGCTTCGTCGGCGCGTGGGACGACACAATCGTGCAGCAAGCCATCCGCCGCGAACTGGACCGCGACGGACAGGTTTTCCTCGTTCACAACCGCATCCAGACGATTCACCTGGTCGAGCAGAAGCTGCGCCGATTGGTGCCAGAGGCAACGCTGGCAGTGGCGCACGGGCAGATGGAAGAGCGCCAACTGGCGCGCATCATGAATCGCTTTGCCGACGGACAGGTGAACGTGTTGCTATGCACCAATATCATCGAGAGCGGCCTCGACATCCCCAACGCCAACACGATCCTCATCGACGACGCCGATCATTTCGGCCTCGCCGAGTTGTATCAACTGCGCGGGCGCGTGGGTCGCAGCACGATTCAGGCCTATGCATACTTCCTGCACGATCGCCGAAGCCGCATGACCGAAGAGGCGCGCGAGCGGCTGGAGACGCTGCGTGAGAGCGCCGGCATCGGCGCAGGCTACTCGATCTCCATGCGCGATCTGGAATTGCGCGGCGCCGGCGATATGCTGGGCGCGAAGCAGAGCGGTCACATTGCCAGCGTCGGCTTCGATTTGTACACGCGCCTGCTGGCGCGCGAAGTAAGCGTGCTGCGCGCCCTGCGCGATGGTGCGCCGATGCCGCCCGAAGCACCCAAGCCTGTGACGATCGATCTGCCGCTCACGATTGGCCTGCCGGAGAACTACATCGGTGATTCACAGCTTCGCGTCCAGTTGTATCGGCGCGCAGCCTCGCTCGATAGCGAGGAGAAGATTCGCCTGTTCGAGGAAGAATTGGAAGACCGCTTTGGCAAATTGCCGGCGCCGGCGCGCAACATGACCTATCAATTGCGCCTCAAGCTGGCTGCCGCCAACCTCGACATTCAGGGCATCACGACCGATGGCAACCGCTTCACCATCCGCGCCGAGGCCTTGCAGCGCCTGAACCCACAGCGCCTGCAGCGCCTGCTGGGCAGCCCTGCGACAGGCGCAGGGGCGCTGATCGGCAAGCATCAGGTGTCGTTTCTGCGCAGCGGCACGCCCGAGCAGTGGAAGCAGCGGCTGATGGACGTGGTGCAGAAGCTGGCTGAGATGGCTGCGCAGACCGCGCCACTCGCTGCGCCGGCGGCCCCGCGTTTCGTGCTGGAAGAAGCGGCCGGCGTCGAAGGGGAACCTGGAAAAGAGAGCACCCTGCCGCCGATCACGCAGGACATGGATTGGTGATTGCAAAAGCTGGGTATCGCCCTGTTATTCGATCGATTGCACCAGAAGCGGGGCAGGCACGACGTCTGGCGTGAGGGCGCGCACGATGGTCACTATTTCATTCGCAAGCAATGCCCGCCCCCGCTGCCACGCCACCTCGAAAATCGCCTCGCCCAGCGTCTGCCGTGCTTCATCGGCGAGACGGGCATACTCCAGCTTGTCGGATGGAAACAAAAACGGCTCAAGTTGCGTGATCATCCTGTCTGCCGCAGCCAGCAACTGCGCGCCAATGTGCGGCCAGCCGGCGCGCATCGCCACACCTCCAAGGCCGGCAATGCTGCGCGCGTGCATTTGCTGATAGTCGCTATCTTCGCTGACCTTCAGCGTTTGCAAAAAGCCTGCTGCCGCTTGGGCCAATCGCCCTTCAGCGAATTCCACCCGCGCCAGATGATGCGTCAGAATAAGCGCGCCTTCACGCCCGCCAGTGGACTTGAACGTTGCAAGGCCGGCTTCAAAATGTGCGCGCGCGGCCCCCAATTCGCCAAGAATCAGGTGACATTCACCCAATCCGCAGTGACTCCACGCCAGTGAATAAGCATCGCCTGCGCGCTCGAATATCTGGGCTGCCCGCGCAAACATGATCTTTGCCTCCAGGGCGCAATTGCGCCCCAACTCCAGCAAAGCGCGCTGATGGGTGATGAAGCCTGTCTGCCCGGTATCGCCGGTGTCCAGTGCGCAGTTCAATGCCTCGTCCAACATCGTGGCGATGGATTCGGTGTCGCCGGCGGCTAGCGCATCCGCCATTTGCATGTGCGCCAGCGCCACCAGAGAAGCAGCGATTTGCGATTTTTTGTCGATCTGCCGTGCGATTCCCAGACTGCGCTGGAGCGCTTCGAGCGCTTCGTCGCGGTTGTGATTGGTGTCGAAATAAGCCCACGCTTGCTGGCGCAGCGCTTCGCACATGCCGGCCAGATCGCCATTGGCCTCGAACAGTTGTCTTGCTTCATTGAACAGCGCTATCGCCTCATTCACGTCGCCTTGATGCCGCGCAAAATCGGCTGCCTGTATCAGCGCTTCTCCGCGCGACACCGTGGCTGACGTGCTGCGGCTAAGGATTTCGCGCAGCCAGGCGCGCGCCTCGCTGAACTGGCCATTGGCGCGCCAGAATGGCCCCATCGCATTGGCAAGCGCCAGCGCTGAATCCGGATTTAACTTCACATACCAGGCCATTGCCTCAATCGGCCTGTCTGGTTGCGGCAGTATTTCTATGGACACTTCGACCTCTTCGACACGCGTGATGGACACGCGTTCGTAGCTGATGGTGATGCCAAAGTCCCGGGCGCGCTTGCCCCGTGAGTTCGCCGCAAGCTCGATCAGATGACTGGACGATTCAAGGTCATGTGTGAGGCGCAGCGCTGGTATGAATAGCGAAGCGACTGCGTTGGGGTCGGGCTTGCGCTTGCCGCTTTCGAGATAGGCAATGTATTCGCGACTATAGCCAACCTGCCGGCCCAACTCATCCTGTGTCAGCCGCGCCTGCCTGCGATGATATTTCAACGCCGGCCCGAATGACTCAAAGGTGTGTCCCTCTGCCATCTGTCACAAAAGTTTACCTTTCCTGCGCGCCGCGCGGCGAGGTGATGCGTCGGGGCATGATGATACAAAAACAAGGGCGCAGACTGCGCGCTGTTCTGCGTCGATGCAGACACGAGGCGATCCGTTTTGAGTCAGAGCAGGTACGCGCGGATGTCATCGCTGCCGAGTTGAGCAGGGTGAACGTAAACGTCACCGTTGCGCTGCTTGCACCAGGTGATGTAGTTGACGATGTGATGAAGGTAGGTTCGCTCGGTGCTGAGACTATATCGCTTGAGTCGAATTCGGTCGCGGGCAGTTTGCAGCAATGGCGAAGTCGCAAGTGCGCGCTGAATGTTGTTCTCAGTCAACTTTCTGTCATACATGCTCTATTTGACAAAGATGATGCGTGCCATATAGTATCAGAAATCGAAGACTTAAGCTGCGAATAGCAGTTTAATAATTATTAGATTTCATTCAAGCCGTGTCGCATACCTACTACTCACAACGAAAAGGCACCAACCCCAACCTCTCCGGCCTGCCTCTCCCGGACGTGGTTGACCTTTTCATTCGCGTATTCGATCAGCTTAGCGAAGATGGCTACTTTCATGAAGCCTTCGGCTACGAGTGCGTTGACGCTGGTGAAGTCGATGGCACCATCCGTGATATCGAGCTAGAGATGCTCCTTACCATTCGGAAGAAGGGCCTTTGGCCCATGCATTCCAATGCCAAGCTCTACTCCGAGGACGATTTCTTTGACGTTATTGAGTTTTTGCATCAGCACGTCTCTAAGCCGATCGATGGCCATTATCACAGCTGGAATGACTGTGGCATGCACTGGAACACTTTTAACAAGGCTCAAGGGCAGACGGAGTTTCGCAAAAAGGTAAATGGCGTACTCGCTCATTACATCGGCCGATTCGAGATTTCCTCAAGCGGCGAGATCCTGCAGAAACCGGAGGTCGGCTTCGAGCAAATTTTTGACGCAGATATTCCATCTAAGGACACAAACGTCGCAGAACGCCTAAAGGCAGCGACGCTTCGCTATCGGCGTCACGGCTCAACACTAGATGACCGGCGCCAGGCAGTTCGAGACTTGGCTGATGTCTTGGAGTATCTAAGACCCAAGGTTAAATCGCTGCTCACTGCCTCAGACGAACGAGACTTGTTCAATATAGCCAACAACTTCGGCATCAGGCACCACAACGAACAACAAAAGACCGGCTACGACGCAAGCATTTGGCTTAGTTGGATGTTTTACTTCTACCTTGCGACCATACACGTTGTAATGCGCAAGATTGAGCAGCAGGGCAAGTGAAATCTAACAATTCGTTCAAGCCGAAATTGCTTCGTGGCACCGTCTGCGTGCTAGCGTAGCGTAAGCACGCAGACGGTGCCACTGCGCAATTCGGCTTAACTCAGGTGTTGGGCCTCATCGGGCTTCGTCTCACTATTTCGTTAAACTTGTCGCACCATGCATAACAATCCCCTCCCGAGGCTTGATGAGAACCCGGAGCTACGCGCCCGTCTCATAAGCCATTGTCGACTTAAGCCAGGGGAAATCTGGATGGACCCGGTTGCCGGACACCGCGTCGCTTGTATTGACGCCGGCAATCGTTCAGCGGTCGCATCGCTAATGGGTGCTTGCAAAGCAAGCCTAGCCATTCATGACCCACCCTATAACCTGGTCGCCTTTGAAACCAGACACGTCAGCGAATACATAGAATGGTGTCGTGCGTGGATTTCAAACTCGCTCGAACACATGGCACCAGACAGCTCACTGTACGTCTGGCTCGGCGCCGATCAACGCAATCACTACCAACCCCTTCCTGAATTCATGCTGTTGATGCGCGAGTTCCCAATTCAAGCGAGAAGCTTTATTACTGTTCGCAATCAGCGTGGATACGGAACGCAGAAAAACTGGATGGCTGTTAGGCAGGAGCTTCTTTACTACATTCGTGGAACTCCGACATTCAATGTTCAGGCTGAATACACCGATATTCCAAAAACCCTAAAAGGATATTACAAGAGTGTTGGCGGAGAAGTAACCGAGAACATCGAGCGAGGAAAAGCAAACACCATTCGCGCCGGTAACGTATGGTTGGATATTCAGCAGGTGTTTTATCGCCTGCACGAGAATGTCTCTGGCTGCTATGCGCAAAAGCCGCTAAAGAGCATCGAAAGGATAATCAAAGCAAGTTCAGAACGAGACGGCTTGGTCCTCGACCTCTTCGCTCATTCCGGCACCACGCTACTGGCGTCAGAGATTTCCGGTCGCAAGTGTTTTACAGCCGAGTTAGACCCCGTCTTTTGCGAGATAACAATTCGTCGTTTAGAACACTATCGAGCCACCGGGAAGACAGGGTGGCAGAACGGTCACGCGTTCGAGACAGACGTGCGGGGTGATCTCTCCCTCGGCGAGGTCGTTAGCGACTCATCAGGCCCAGTTCAGAGCGTGCTCATTTAAATGGAACAGCTAAAGAAGCAACTCGATCTGCTTATTGAGCGCCTGCCCGATGCCGTGTCCGTTCGCGGTCGACTGAACGAGCTTTATTCAGTTTATCCGTTCAATGAATTCGAATACGTCATTTCGACTCTCTTGGGACGGAAGGTGCTCTCACTGGATGAGTACTACGAGATGCGCGATAGCTACATGGAGCGCAATTCGTTTCTGTACATATTCGAAATCAGCGCCCCTCGCACATTTGGTGAAGCCTGGGCTCAGGGGCACCTCAAAGAGCTTGTACCTGAGCTTTTGAAACCATCAAAGAAGCTCGACCCCGCCTATTCTGGAGAGTACGACTTCTATCTCGACGGCAGAATTCGCATTGAAGTAAAGGCATCGCGTGCGGTTGATGCCGAGAGCGATGAGCCACTTTATGTAAAAGCATTGGCATCGGATTCTCGCAGACCTTTTTGGATGAACTTCCAGCAAGTCAAGCCGGCTTGCTGTGACGTGTTTATTTGGATCGCTGTGTGGCGAGACAAGATCAGGTACTGGATTCTGTCTTCTCACGAGCTTGAGAATCATCGGGATTACTCGACTGGTCAGCATCGTGGGAACACTGGGGAGGGACAGCTCCATGTACGCCAAGACAACATTGACGATTTCAAACCATTCGAGGTCGCATCAAATAATCTCGCTAAAGCTATCCGTGATGCATACAGTCGAGAGATTGCCGCGCGGAAACGTTGAGGCCCAACAAGGCGCTCCAGCGGACGGTCTTGCCTTCGCTTCGCTACGGCAAACCCGCCGCTTCGTTATGCCCCAATGCAGCCCAAGTGAGGACTTTATGGATTTGAAGAGAAAGATCGCGCTGGTAACTGGTGCCGGAGACGGAATTGGTGAGTCCATTGCAATAAGGCTTCTTGCTGACGGAGCATCAGTAGCACTTATCAGTCGCCGCCTTGATCCAGTGGCTACCATCTGCAAACGAGTCGACCCAGAAGGAAAGAGCACTCTATCCATAGAGGCTGATGTCCGCGATCCCGCCGCTGTTGAGTCCGCAATTAAGCTTGTGATAGAGAGATATGGCCGCCTTGACTTGGCCGTTAACAATGCCGGCGTTCCGGGGCCGGCTGGTGTCCCCGTCCATGAACTTGAGATCGACGCTTGGCGTGAGGTGATTGACACCGACCTAACCGGGATTTTTTACAGCATGAAGTATGAGATACCTGCCATGCTGCAACATGGCTCTGGCGTCATCGTAAACATGTCGTCCGCCAATGGCTTAGTCGGTTTGCCGGGCATGTCCGCCTATACCGCGGCCAAACACGCAATCATCGGGCTAACCAAATCTGCTGCATTGGAGCTGGCGGAGTCCGGGATACGAGTCTGCGCTATTGCGCCCGGTTACGTGGCCACTCCCAAAATTGTCGCTTCTGGCGAAGACGTTACAGATTGGATGGCAAGCACCCATCCCATGAAGCGCCTTGCAACCCGTGAAGAGGTGGCTGATCTTGTCGCCTACCTTCTCAGTGACAGAGCCGCCTTCATGACGGGCAGCGTGCACTCCATTGACGGCGGGTACACAGCGCAATAGTCGGTTGGGGCATAACAATTCATTCAAGCCGACGCCGCTTCGCGGCGCGGCTTAACTCAGGTGTTGGGCGGTCACTCCGAGAACTCAGGTGCAATCCACGGAAGAGTAGCGCATTCCGGGCCTCCCCTCTTGGCACTCGGCCTCCAGATCCCTTCAGGTGGATCGCCTCCGGAGTCGGCCGCACAGGCCCCCGAGCGCCCTCGAACCTCCGGCTCACCTCAGGTGTTCACTACTCAACCCTTGAGCTATTAAGGTCAATCCCTACCTTGGAGGTCCAAAATGCGTACTCAGCCATTGTCCTCGATCATTTTCAAGGCGCTCGCCCTCGCAATGGGAGTCGCAGCGGTGGTCTTGAGCATCTTGGGCACCGCTACTCCCCAGACCCTTGTCACTTTGCTCGGAATCGGTCTATTCTCCCTGTCCCTCTGGGCGCTTCAGAAGGGCGACTAGGCTCAGGGCCGCTTCTCGCCGGTCCCAGGCACGCTTGGAAAGAACCTGACATTCCGACCACGTGGCCGGCTAGCACCTCGCTGGAGCCGGCCTGACCAGCCGGCGTCTCGCTTGGCGTTCGCGTGTATCCTTGGGCTGGCCAGGCGGCTGAGCTCAAGCATTAGGCGTGTGACCACACCTGCCGGAGGCTTGCTATGACATATGACAACAGAAGATCAGATCAGCCGCTACTGACCTGCTACGAAACCCGGAACGTACCAGTAGCAATACTACGATGCCAAGGCTGATCAGTTAAGCGCCATTGCCTACGGCACGTTTGTTCGCTAATCTATCGGGCTGCAACCCACCTCAAAACGTCAGTTCACCAGCCACCGCACTTCATACGGCGCAAGCTCCAGCGACGGCCCGTGCACGTTGATGCGCGCGCCGTTCACC
>JBDHWI010000037.1:0-28109 GCA_039810125.1 Thermoflexales bacterium
GCGTGTTGCGCTTGCTGCCGGCTTGCGCGCGCTTCACGCTGGCACGCTGCACGCGGCGCGCCTTCGACTCGGCTGCCCTCTTCTTCGTCACGCTGCCGCCCTGCCGTTCGCCGGCGTCACCAATGGTCGGCATAGCACCATCGGCCGCTCGATCAATTCACTGAAACCCAGGCGCAGATAAAGCCGTTGCGAAAGGGTGTTCGACGCCTGCGTGTTGAGCGTGACCGCACGCGCGCCACACTGACCCAGGGCGCGCACAACATGCGCGAGCATGGCGGCGCCAATGCCGGCGTTGCGATGCGCTGCAACGACTGCAAGCCGCACCACGTGGCCATGATCGCCATTCAGCAGCGCGCAGCAGTAGCCGACCGGCGCGCCGCGCCACTCCGCCAGCACAAAAATGCGACAGGCGTCGAAGGCTGGCCGCATGGTTGCCAGCGGGTAGCGCCACGCCGGCGCGAAGCACGCCGCATCGATTTGCTCGGCGCTGGGCAGGTCGAGCGCAGCAGCAGCGCGCAAGGTCAATGCCGCCGGCGCCGGCGGCGCAGCGAGGCCGGCCACTTCGATCTCAAACGTCAACATGCGGTCGACGGTGTGATAGCCAGCGTCCTGCAGATAGATGAGCAGCCAGTCCTGCGGGTGCACGATGGCAAAGACGTCCGTGACGCCGGCCTGCATCAGCGCCGCGTGCGCCTCGTCGATCATGCGCGGCGCTGCCGGCGAGGCGGAGACGCCATCCGCCACTGCGCACCAGCGCAGCCATGCCACGCCAAGCTGCGACTCGCGCAAGGGCTGCGCCGGCGTCAGGTCAGCTGGGGCAACGAGCAGCGCAGCCTCGGGGTCGATGTGAAAGAGCGGGCTGCCGGCCCAGGCATCGAGCGCCCACCAATCGAGCCGGTCGAACACGCGTCGCGCCTGGGCAAGGCGCGCGAGGATGTCCTGCCGGCCGGCGACGGATGCATGGGTCAAGGGCGATGCGCTCACACTGGCGCGATTATAGTTTTTGCAATCGCCGGCATCAGCGCACAAAAAGCGCAAGAGACTTGTCTCCTGCGCTTGTGCGTCTGCTGGTTCGCCGAGCCGGTGATGGCGCGAGGGATGCGTTTACAGGGGGCGCTTGAAGACGCGGAACTCCAGGTCGACGCGCTCGAAGTAGCCGTCGGGGTCGTCGTCTATCTTCTGCATCACAAGGTTGCGCACTTCCACTTCCACGCGCAGTGTCGATGTCAACACCTCAAAGATGTTCAATGCAGCCTGCACTGGGTCGCCCTGCTTCGCGAGCTTTTCCCTGATGATTGGATTGTGGAAGGCAAAGGGCGTCATCAGCACGCGCTTGGTGCTTTGGAAATCATTTTTGTCGAACACCCAGACGCCCAGCGCAACCACTCTGGACGGCCTCTCCATGCCAAATCGGTCGACGATGGACGAGCCGCATTCACCGATCAATTCACCGCTGGTCGAGTTGATTTGAAAACCTTCATCGTAGGTGTCGTCGCCATGCACAAAGGTGGTGGTGAAAGTGCTGAGGAGCGATTCACCGGCCACCGGCGACGCCGCGCGGGGCTGGGCAGCCACTGCGGTAGCCAGGGTTGCCGCGTTGGCGTGCGACATCGCAAGGCCCGGCTCGGTCGGCGGCGAGGCCCTAACGTCGATCAACGGATCTGGCAACTCATCGACGCTCGCCGGCGGAACAAAGGTGGCTGTCGCGCCATCGGCAGTGGGCACAGGCTGCGCCTTGTAGGTGGTCGGAGCGCTGACAGTCTTGCTGGCGCTTTTGCCGCCGCCAAACAACGTGTTGAACAGCCACAGCCCCAGCACGAGGATGGTGCCCAACACGGCCAGCCCGAGGACACCAAAGATCGCCGCATTGCGCTTGCCCTGCTGGATCGATGCAGGTATGACCGCCGGCTGGCCTTGAATTTGCGTCAGCCGATCCACCAGCAGCCGGATGTTGTTCTCGTCCGCCAGCGTGAAGCGGCCGGCGTCGGGGTTGCCGCCATTGGCGCTGTCGCGCTGGTTTTCCTGGCCGGCAGCCTGCAAAGCGCTGCTCGCCATGCCGAGCGCCTCTGCCGGCGACGCATCACCCGACGCAACGCCGAGCGATTCCTGCGCTTCGACAAACGCTGGATCTGCGGAGCCGCCCTGCACCCCCTGCGAGTAGCGCTGTGCAACACGGGCGACATACAAATCGCGGTATTCCACCGTCGCGCCACTTGGGTCTGCGCGCAGGAAGGCAGGCGGCGCGTCGCGCAAAACGAGATCGGGAGGCAAAACAACGTAGGCTAGAAAAGCGCCGAGCGCAGCACCGAAGATGACGCCGGCGATGAACGATGCTATAGCGAAGGGCAGTCGACTGCTGCTCGGTCCGTTGCTCATGAACTGGGATTCTACTTGTTCACGGGGTCTTGACAAGACGTGCGCGACTCGTTATCCTCTCAACTCGTTCGAAAAGTAAATAGCCACTCGGCGCACTCTTATCCAGAGAGGTGGAGGGACCGGCCCTACGAAACCTCGGCAACCTGAAAACAATTAAGGTGCCAATTCCGTCAGAAACTGGAAGATGAGAGGAGGACGCAGTTCAAACGTATACGCCCTCTTGTCATATTCAGCGCACAAGAGGGCGATTGCTTTTCCCCGGCAACTGGCGCGCATGACGCATGACGCCAGTCGCTGAAATCACAGGTCATGCGTCATCAATCACGTTTTGGAGAAAAGCAACATCATGTCTGACCACAAGTTTGCCTTCGACACCCTGGCCCTGCACGGCGGCACCGCACCAGACCCCGCAACCGGCTCGCGCGCTGTGCCGATCTATCAGACCACGTCGTTTCAGTTCAAGGACACGGATCACGCGGCCAACCTGTTCGGCCTGAAGGAATTTGGCAACATCTACACGCGCCTGATGAACCCGACCAACGATGTGGTGGAGCAACGGCTGGCTGCGTTGGAGGGCGGCGTTGGCGCGCTGGTGACGTCATCGGGGCAGGCGGCGGAGTCGCTCGCCATCCTGAACCTTGCGCAGGCCGGCGACCACATCGTCAGCTCGGCTTCGCTCTACGGCGGCACCTACAACCTGCTGCACTACACGCTGCCGCGCCTCGGCATCGAGGTGACCTTTGTTGACCCGGCCGACCCCGAAAATTTCCGCAAGGCCATCCAGCCAAACACGAAGGCAATCTACGGCGAATCGGTCGGCAACCCAAAGCTCGACATCTTTCCGCTTGAAGCGGTCGCCAAGATCGCGCATGCAAACAGCCTGCCGCTCATCATCGACAACACCTCATCCTCGCCCTATCTGCTGCGGCCGATTGAGCATGGCGCCGATATCGTCGTGCATTCGACGACGAAATACATCGGCGGGCATGGCCTGAGCATCGGCGGCGTGATCGTGGACAGCGGCAAGTTCGACTGGGCGAAGAGCACGCGCCACGACGCGCTTTACAACACGCCAGAGCCAAGCTATCACGGCCTGACATTCAGCGCGCTCGGCGCGCCGGCGTATATCCTGCGCGCCCGCCTCACGCTCTTGCGCGACATCGGCGCATCGCAGTCACCCTTCAATTCGTTCTTGAACGTGATTGGCCTGGAGACGCTGCACGTGCGCATGGATCGCCACATCAGCAACGCCAATGCGGTGGCCGCGCACCTGGCAAAGCATCCGCATGTGGCGTGGGTGACCCACCCCAGCCTGCCCAGCCACCCGCAGCACGAGCAGATCAAGAAGATCGCGCCGAAGGGTCTGACCGCGCTGCTCGGCTTCGGCATCAAGGGCGGGCGCGAGGCCGGCCGGCAGTTCATCAACAACCTCAAGTTGTTCTCGCATGTGGCGAACATTGGCGATGCCAAGTCGCTGGCGATTCATCCGGCCACCACGACGCACTCGCAGTTGAGCGCCGAGGAGCAACTGAGCGCCGGCGTCACCGACGACTTCGTGCGCCTGAGCATCGGCATCGAAGACATCAACGACATCCTGTGGGATCTCGATCAGGCATTGAACACCGCAATCGCAGTGGTGAGCAACGGCCACCAGGTGACTGCGTAACCAGGTTGTCGGGTCGTTCAGGTCATCAAGCTTTCAAGTTCACCTTGATTGACTCGACGCCGGTCAGAGATGATCGTCAAAACACAATTCTTCGACTACGACGGCGAGATCAAGCTGCAAAGCGGGGCGAGCATCGGCCCGATCACGCTGGCGTATGAGGCCTATGGGCAACTGAATCAGGATCGCAGCAATGCGATCCTGATCTGTCATGCGTGGAGCGGCGACGCGCACGCCGCCGGCCGCCATTCATCCGACGACACCAAGCCCGGCTGGTGGGACGATGCGATTGGGCCGGGCAAGGCGTTCGACACGAGCAAATACTTTGTGGTGTGCTCAAACGTGCTGGGAGGCTGCTCCGGCAGCACCGGGCCGGCGTCGATCAACCCACAGACCGGCAAGCCCTACGCGCTCGACTTTCCCATCATCACCATCGCCGACATGGTGGAAGCGCAACGCCTGCTCACCGACCACCTGGGCATCCGTCAGTGGCTGACGGTGTGCGGCGGCAGCATGGGCGGGATGCAGGCGCTGCAATGGACGGTGGCGCAACCGTCGCGCGTGAAGAGCGCCATCGTGCTGGCATCAACGGCCAGCCTTTCACCGCAAACGATCGCGTTGAACGAAGTGCCGCGCCAGGCGATCTACGCCGATCCGAACTGGAATCGCGGGAACTATTACGATGGCACGCCCCCGAACGCCGGCCTGGCAGTAGCGCGCATGATCGGCCACATCACGTTTTTGAGCGACGCATCGATGCGCGAGAAATTCGGACGCCGGCTGCGCAACGGCCACGACAGCTACGGCTGGCGCTTCGATCCTGAATTCGAAATCGAAAGTTATCTCACCTATCGCGGACAGTCCTTCACCAAGCGCTTTGACGCGAATTCGTTCTTGTATCTGAGTAAGGCGATGGACTATTTCGACCTGTCCTATGGCCTGCCATCGCTCTCGGATGCGTTCCGCAAGGTCAACGCAAAATTCCTCGTGGTGAGCTACACCAGCGACTGGCTGTATCCATCGTGGCAATCGAAGGAGCTGGTGCGCGCGCTGCTGCAAAATGACATCGACGCGACGTATGTCGAGATCGACAGCGATTACGGCCACGATGCCTTTTTGCTGGAAGTGGAGCGGCTGGCCAAGCTGACGCATGACTTTTTGAAGCGGGTGTAGCGGGTGTGATGGGTAAGAGGCCAAGGGAGACGGGCGATTGCGCATCAGCCTTTGCGGTGCGTCATCAACGATAAAACGAACATGAACACAACAACGCCGGCGTTGCGGTCCACAAGCGACGTGCAAGCCGCCTACGACGCAGTCGCCGACCGCTATGCGGATCGCTTCTTCGACGAACTGCAACACAAACCCTTCGACTGCAAACTGCTGGACTGGCTGATCGAGCGCTGCGGCGACGGGATGATTTGCGATATGGGATGCGGGCCAGGCCAGGTGGCGCGCTATCTGCATGATCGCGGCGCGGCAGTCTGCGGCATCGACCTGTCGCCGGCGATGATCGCAGAGGCGCAAGCGCGCAACCCTGACATCCACTTTGAGCAGGGCGACCTGCTCGCGCTTCATGGCGTGGCAGACGGCGCATTCGCCGGCATCGCCGCGTTCTATGCCATCGTGAATTTCAGCAAAGAGGAGTTGCCGCGCGTGTTTGCCGAATTGCAGCGCGCGCTGAAGCCGGGCGGCTGGCTGTTGCTATCCTTTCACGAAGGCGATGAGACGCAGCACCTGGAGGAATTTCTGGAGCGGCGCGTGACGCTGGACTTCACGTTCTTCAGCGCCGGCGCGGTGCGCGATGCGCTCACGCATGCCGGCTTTGGGGTGGCAGAGGTGCTGTTGCGCAACGCCTATGAGAATGTGGAATATCCGAACCGGCGGGCCTATGTGTTTGCGCAAAAGTGAGACATGACCTCAAACGGACATCGACCGGACCTGAAGGCAATTCTCGACATCGTCGCGCCACAGAGCCGCGTGCTGGATCTGGGCTGCGGCGATGGCGAATTGCTGGCGCTGCTGGTGAGCCAGAAGCAGGTGCGCGCACGCGGCGTCGAGATCAGCGAAGTGCTGGTGCGCAGCGCCATCTCGCGCGGTCTTTCGGTGCGGCAGGGCAACATCGAGGAGGGGCTGGCCGACTACACCGATCACGCCTTCGACTACGTGATTTTGTCGCAGACGATCGCGTTCCTGAACCGGCCGGCGCCGACGTTCAGGGAGATGCTGCGCGTGGGCAAATCGATCATCGTGTCATTCGACAACGCCGGCTACTGGCGCGCGCGCCTGCAAATGTTGTTTGGCAACGGCTTCGGCGCGCCGATCGCCAGCGGCGAACCGCGCGAGCGCGCGATCACGCTGCCGCAGTTTGAACAATTTGTGCGGGCTGCCGGCGCGACGGTGGAACAGCGCGTGCTGGTGCGCAATCAACGCCGCGTGGTTTATCTGCCGCGCCCGCTGTCCCAGACGGCGGTTTACGTGCTGCGCAAAGATTGAATTGCAGGGTAAAGCGCAGCGAATTGTCCTGCCATCGCCAACTGTTCGTTGTGAGCTTCGGTTTGCCCTTGCAATCGAAAATGCGTGTGGTATGATCCTCGCTCGCAAGCAATTGGAGGCGTGGTGTAGAGGCCTAACACGCTGCCCTGTCAAGGCAGAGACCGCGGGTTCGAATCCCGTCGCTTCCGTGTGAGACGTGAGACCGCTCAGAGATGACAAAACATTCTGGGCGGTTTCGTCTTTTCCGGAGTGAGTTCCCAACCCTTCTTGACCAACCCGGCCTGCTTGAGCATCAGCACAAACTCACGACAATTCTCATCTCAGTTCCTTGCGCCCCTACGCTACTCATAAAACGCCGGCGCTGTTTGTAGCGTCTTCCACTGCTCTCCTTCATGACCAAAAATTACGAGCGCGACTCGCTCTCGTTCCACCAGATCCAGCAGCTTCATCGTGCTGGCGTGGATAGCTTCGGCATCCGGGCTGGCTTCAGCATCTGGCTTGTCGCGGCTAAAACCCGCAGCAAAGGGCACGGCATCGATGGTCAGCAGAACCGCACCGGTCTGAGGCAGCCGCACCAGCACCGATTGATGCCCCGGCACATGCCCGCTCGTCTCGATCAACTCTAGCCCGGGCAGCAGTTCCGTGTCACCATCCACCAGCCGAATACGTTCCGCGGGTTGATCCCACTGGGATCGAATGGGAGCATAACGCGGGTTGCTCGCTGCATCTAAATGATGCGCGCGCTGAACAACATATTGCGCCTTCGTGAATGCCGCGTGCCTTCCAGCATGATCCACATCGTAATGCGTCGAAACGACCATATCGATATCATCCGGCTTCAAGCCTATGCCCGCCAAATGCTCGATGACGTCCTTCCCATTCACGAACTCCGATGCGTCTTCAGGAATAATCTCGGGCAGGCCGCTGTCAATCAGAATGTTCTTACCGTCATTCGATTGCACCAGATAACACACAATTGGAATCTCGTATTCCGGCATGGCCCCAACCTGCATCAGATAGAGACGCTTCGCGGCATTCCGGCGCGTGATCATGTCCTTGTTCATGTACAAAATATAGCACAAACGTTCTGTCTCGGGGTTTTTCGGTCTAGCGGCGCTGTTGTGCATCCAGCCGGCTGTGCTTTACTTGCCGAGAGACAACATCATGCCCACCCAACAACGCATCGTGATCCCTTTGTGGCCGGCCGGCGCGCCCGGCTCTGAGACTTGGCCCCAAGCCGAAGAGGCGACAACCCTGCCCGATGGCCTGCCCATCGTTCGCAATGTAAGCCGCCCCACCCTCACCGTCTATCCGGCCGCGCAGCCAAGCGGCACAGCAGTGATCGTCGCACCAGGCGGCGCATGGCACCTGCTGGCGATCGAGCATGAGGGCACTCAGGTGGCGGAGTGGCTTGCTGCGCACGGCATCACTGTCTTTCTGCTCAAATACCGCCTGATCCAAACTGGCCCAGATCTGGAAAAGGACTTGAACGCATTCTTCTCCAATGCCGACACGCGCGCGGCCAAAATGGGCGAGGTGCTGCCGCTGACACTGGCAGACGCGGAGCAGGCCGTGCGCATTGTGCGTCAGCGCGCCGGCGAATGGGGCATCGATCCACATCGCATCGGCTTCATGGGCTTCTCCGCCGGCGGCGGCGTCGCCGCTCAGGCTGCGCTCTACACCACGCCGGATGGCCGGCCCGATTTTGTCGCACCGATCTACGCTGCTGTATTCGACGAAGTCAAGGCGCCGGCGGATGCGCCGCCCTTGTTCCTGCTTTGCACCGACAGCGATGAGATGGCCTCACGCGCCAGCATGCTGCTCTACAACGCGTGGAAGGCGGTGAAACGGCCGGTGGAAATGCACATCTATGCCAAAGGCGATCACGGCTTCGGCATGAAGCGACTCGGCCTGCCGGCCGATACATGGATCGAGCGGTTCTACGACTGGATGAAGGGCATGGGCGTTCTGTAACTGCGTCCAGACCTGCATGCCGCGCAAACAGTCCCCTCAGCAGAAACTCATCGCGTGGTTCGCCGCGCACCGGCGCGACCTGCCGTGGCGCGCTACGCCGCGCGATCCGTATCATGTGTGGCTGAGCGAGGTGATGTTGCAACAAACGCAGGTGGCGACGGTGCTCCCGTATTACCGGCGCTGGCTGCAACGCTTCCCCACCTTGCGCGACCTCGCATCGGCGCCGCTTGAAGACGTGCTGAAATGCTGGGAAGGGCTGGGCTACTATGCCCGCGCGCGCAACTTTCATCGCGCTGCGCAGGCAGTGATGCGAGATCACGGTGGGCAAATTCCTGCAACGGTCGAAGGCTTGCTGCTATTGCCAGGTGTGGGGCGCTACACCGCCGGCGCCATCGCCTCGCTCGCCTTCAACCAGCATGCGCCGCTGCTCGACGCCAACGTGAAGCGCGTGTTGAGCCGCGTAGCAGCGCTGGAGCGGGCAGCCGGCAAATGGCAGTTCCAGCTTGCAGGTTGGGAAATGGGGGGTTGGAATGCGCACGAGTCGCCATCGCTTCACGCCCTTGTCTCGCAGTCAAAAAAGCAGCCATCCGCCGACGACATGTTGTGGCTGATCGCAGAGGCGCTGCTGCCGGCGGGGCAAGCCGGCGCGTTCAACGAGGCGCTAATGGAGCTTGGCGCGCTGATTTGCACGCCGCGCGCGCCCAAATGCGACAGTTGCCCCATCCAACATCACTGCGATGCCTATGTGCAGCGCCGGCAAGCCGACTTCCCCATCAAAATTGCCAGGAAAACCGTCCCGCATAGCGACATCTTGACGGCCGTGCTGATGGCCGGCGATGGGCGCGTGCTGATCGGCCGGCGACCTACAGATGGGCTGCTCGGCGGGCTGTGGGAATTCATAAGCGCTGAGTTCAGGGCACCGCCGCCCGAGTCGCTCGCTGCGATGGTCGCGCGCCGCACCGGTTTGCACATCGACCCTGGCAAGGCACAGTCGCTCGGCGAGGTCAAGCACGGTTTCACCCACTTTGCGATGACGCGACGGGTGTGGCTGATCGAAGGCGTCGATGCCGGCGCGCCGTTGACGGCGCACGGCTATGTTGCACTGCGCTGGGTGGCGCTGAACGAGTGCCGCCGGCTCGCCCTCACCCGCAGCGATGGGCGCATCCTCGATTTGCTCTTGCGCCATCGCGCATCGCCGTCCGGATGACGTCGCCCAGAGTCTCACTCCTGACGCACCGCGCTGGCGATCTGCATTTTGCCGAGCCGCAGCATGGGGTAGATGGCGGCCAGCAGCGCCGACCCCACTGCGATCAGCATGGCTTGCGCAAACGTCATCCACTCCAGCGAGAGTTGAATCGTCCAGCCGAACGAGCGCAGGTTGATGATGTAGATCAGCACCAGCGCAAGGATGAAGCCCGCCGGCATCGACAGCAGGCCGGCGGCGCCGCCCATCAGCCCCGTCTCCAGCAGCAGCATGCGCCACAGTTGGCGCAACGTCATGCCGTTGGCGCGCAGCATGCCCAGCTCGCGCGTGCGCTCGATCTGCAAAGCCATCAGCGCGCTCAGCACGCCGATGAACGCGACCAGCGTCGCCAGCAGATTCAACGCGCCGGTGATGGCAAACGTGCGGTCGAACACAACGAGCGCATTGGCGCGCAGATCGCGGTTGGCGTTGATGACCAACTCACGGCCGGCGAACTGCCTGCGCAACTGCTGCGTGAACGCGCCAACGTCCTGCACCTGCGCATCGTCAACATACAGCGCCAGCGATGAAACCTTGTCGTCGTCGAAGAGGCGCCGATAGGCGTCGCGGCGCATGAGGATGACGCCGGCGTCGCTCGCATAGTCGTAATACACCGCCACCACAGTGAACGGCTTTTCACCCTGGTCGGTGCGAATGAAGATGCGATTTCGCTGCGGCGTGATGCCGTGCTTGTTGGCAAATGGCTCGCTGACCTGCACCTCATCCTGCCCCTGCATGCCGGCCCACAGCGCATCCGATGGCCGCGCCGTCCACACGAAGGTGCGCGCCGCGCGCTCACGATCGGACTGGACAGCAAGCAGCGAGGCAGATTTCCACGCATCGCTCGCTGTAGGCTCCGCGCTTTGCGCAGGGGGAACGGAAAATTCCACCGGCACGCGGCGGAAGACGGTGACATCAGCGACGCCGGCGATGTTGCGAAACTGATCGACGACCTGCGGATCGATGACCGGATCGCCGGCGTTTGCGCTCGCTGGCGGAGAAACATAGACATCGGCGGTGACTGACGACTCCAACCACGATTCGACCGTGTTGCGAAAACTGCCGATCATGCTCTGCAAGCCGATGATGACCGACACCGCGATCATGAGCGAGGCAATCGCGATGGCCGTGCGCGAGATGGATGACACGACGCCGCGCGCCGACATGCGCCCAATCACCCCAAACAGCCGGCCCAGCGCCGGCGCGAGCAGCCGCATGAGCCACGCTGTGAGCAACGGCGACACCAGCGCCACGCCGATCAATAGAAAGAAGATGCCGGCGAGGTTGACCACCAACGCATTCGTCAGCAACTCCAGCGCGACGCCGACAAGAAACAAAACAACGCCGGCCACCGCTACGATGGGCAGCAGTTTCTGCACGCGCTGCTCAATGTTGCTGCGCCTCATCGCGGTGATCGGCGCAATGCCGGTCGCCTCATACGCCGGCGGCAGCGCAGCCACAAGCGACGCCGCGATGCCCAGCACGAACCCTTTCGCCAGCTTGAGCGGATCGACGGCGACCGAGCGCACGTTGACCGTGTAATACAGATCGTTGATCGTCTGCGTGACGAGGCCAACCGCGCCGCGCCCCAGCAGGATGCCCAGCGCGATGCCAATCGACCCGCCGATGGCCGCCAGCAAAAACGTCTCAGTCAAAATCTGGGTGAAGATTTCGCGGCGCGTGACACCGAGGCAGCGCAGCGTGCCGATGGTGGGCCGGCGCTGCACCACTGAAAACGTGATCGTGTTGTAGATCAAGAACATGCCGACGACGAGCGCGAGCAAACTGAGCGCAGTCAGGTTGAGGCGAAACGCATCGGTCAGACTCTCGACGCTCTGGCTGCGCGCCTGCGGCTTGACGATCTGCGCGCCGGCGGGCAGCACTGCGCGAATGCGCTCCAGCAATGCGCGTCCCTGCGCCGTGCGCTCGTCTGCGATCAGGTCAATGTGGCTGAGCTTGCCACGCAGGTCGAACATCTGCTGCGCGGCGCTGATGTCAACGATGGCAAGGTTGTCGAGCGCGTTGCGGCTGGTGTCATCCGCCGGCTTCAAGATGCCGACGATGCGCATGGGCCGCCGGCGATCGCCCACGCGCAAGGTCACCGTGTCGCCCACGCTTTTGTTGTAGCGCTGTGCCGTTGCCTCACCGATCAGCATCGCATCTGGCGCAGCGAAGAACTCGCTCAGGTCATTGCGCTGAAAGGATTCACTGCCTGTGCCAAGGTAGCTGCGGAACGGCGCCTCAGCGAACACATCGATGCCAAGCACGCGGATGGGCTGCTGATCAAATTCCAGCGCGGTGGCATAGGATGACACGACCGGCGCAGCATCGCGCACGCCAAGCTCGACCTTGATGCGGCGATACACAGCTTCATCGAGGCCGGTTGCGCTGCCGACGATCTGGTGCGTCGCGCGGCCGGCAACCGTCTCGGTGCTCAACTCGAACGCGCGCGAGGCGCTGCCATTTGCGAGGTCGATGGCAATCACCATCGCCACGCCAAGCGCCACGCCAAGGATGCACAGGATCGATTGAAAGGGCCGGCGCAACAGGTAGCGCAGGCCAGTCTTGAACAGGATCATGCTTCGCGCCGCAATCCTAAGGCCGAAGTTGTCAACGCAAGATGAAGCATCTGCAACCTCTCATCTCCGGTCTCGTTAATCTCCAAGCTCCACCAATTCAGCGAACTGCCTGATGGTGGTGCCATGGCGCACGCGCAGGCGCGGCCAGGTCATGGCGTTGGCAAGGGCATAGGTGCTGCCCGGGCGCGTGGTGACGGCGGCAAGGACGCCGGCGCTGCGCAATACGTCGATCACCGCCTGATCGTACTGCCCGCCCGGGTAGCAAAAGAAATACGGGCGCCTGCCGGTGAACGCGGTGATCTGCTCGATGGGGCCAAGAATTTCCCACACCAGAAATGCGTTGCTGCGGTTGCGCATGTCCTTGTGCGTGCGCGAGTGCGATTCTATGCTCATGCCGGCGCGCGACATCTCCTTCACCATGTCCCAGGTCAGATAGGCCGGGTCCTTGTAGTTGATGAAGTCGGTCACGATGAAGAACGTGCCAACCATGCCGTGTTTCTTCAGCAGCGGGAAGGCGTCGGTGTAGATATTGCGGTAGCCGTCATCGAAGGTCAGCACGATGGGTTTGGGCGGCAGCGGCTTGCCCTGGCTGAGATGATCGTGCAGATCGGCGAGGCTGATCGCGGTGAAGCCATTGGCCTTCAGATATTTCAACTGCGCCTCAAAATTTGCCGGCGTCACTGAAAGGTCGAGGCGATATTTGTCGGCATTCGCCGGCGGCACGGCGATGTAGTGATACATCAACACCGGCACCTGCGCGTAGGCCGGCAGCGGCACGGGTGTGGCTGTCGGTCTGGGCGTGGGCGATGGGGTGCGGGTGACGATGCGTTGTTGTGGCTGCGCTGGCGCGGCATGCGCCGGCCATACGGCAACCATCACGACAAACAGGGCGACAACGGTGGCAAAAAGGAGTGCAATGCGGGCAGCGCGAGTCATGTTGCGTCGCGCATTCTATGTCGACTTTTCCACAGTGATGGGCCGGCTTGGCTCGGCGCGGTCGAATTCCGATAAGAACGCGTAGCGAATCGATTGCCATTTCACGACGATCTGCTCGCGCACATGCTTGCGCTTGGCCGGATCATTCGTGCCGTAACCCAGATCGTTGATCAAGCGGTAGATTTCCTTGATGGGTTCGTAGGGATACAACCCGATATGGCCGGCTTTCTCCCCGACGTTGCGATACACGCCACGCACCTCATCGATGGCGATGCCAAGATGTGACATCACTTCGGCGTGCTCGCGGGCCGTCGGCGTCTCATCGTAGGTGTATTGGATGGCGTAATTGACCGACTGCACCAGCCGCGTCCACAGCGCGCGCAACGACGCCAGATAGCTGAAGCGCTGCTGAAAAGCGTAGCCCAGCAACGCGGCAGGAATGGCAAACAAGAATGGCACGGCATCGCGATAGCCCTGTTGAATCTGCGGGTCGATTGCGCCTTCGGTCAAGCGCAAGAGAAACGCGAGCGCGCCAAAGGCGGCGTAGATGGCGATGACAATGGAAACAGCGACGCGTAGTTGCCGGCGGGTCATGGATATGAAATATACACAACTGTCTTCCCGTTTGTCATGTGCAACCCACAATCCGCTATCATGGGCACATGAGAGTGCTTTCGCGATTCGCAACCCTTGTGCTGGCGGTTTTGCTGACCGCCTGCGCGCAGCCGGCGCAACAGAGCCCGCTCACCACCCTGCCCTATACCGATGACTTCAGCAATCCACAGAGCGGTTGGCAGACGCTGAACGACCTCTCTGCGGATGTGAAATACGACAGCGGGGCGCTGCGCATCACCGTGAAGCAGGAGAACGTGACGCAGTGGAGCGCCGCCGGCAAGCAATTCAAGGATGGCGTGATCGAGGTGGATGCCAAGGCCATCGGCGGCCCCACCGACAACGGCTTCGGCGTTCTCTACCGCATGAGGGATCGCAAGAATTACTATTTCTTCGTGATCTCATCCGATGGCTACTGGAAGACCGGTTGGGTGAATGACGGCAACTGGAAAGACTGGAATGACTGGCAGCCGCATCCAGCCATCAAAGCCGGCGGCGAGAACAACCACATCAAGATCGTGATGCAGGGGGAGAAGTTCACGTTCTTCGTCAACGATCAGGAAATCACATCAATCGAAGACAAGCAGTTCGGCGAGGGTGACATCGCCCTCTTTGCACTCTCCGTCATCGATCAGCCCGGCACCGACGTCACCTTCGACAATTTCAGCGTGACTGCGGCGAAGTGATCGCGCCGGCGCTTCGCTTGCGCCGCGCACATCCGTGCTACAACCCAGGCATGATTCAACTATTCGACGCCGACAGCAAGCAATCCATCGGCACGATCAGCGCAGACCAACTGGCATTTTTGCAGAAGCAGATGGAAGAGGAATCGCTCGAAGATCGCGATTACTACATCAACACGGCGACCCTCGACATGTTCGAGAGCGCCGGCGCAGATGCCGGCCTGCTCGATCTGCTGCGCAAGGCAATGGCCGGCCGCGAAGAGATGACCATCCTCTGGAAGTCCTGAACAAAAACCTCGCGCGTCTTGAAGATGCGCGAGGTTCGTTTTTCATCCTGGTTCTGGGGTCGGCGTGGGTGTGTTGAGAGGTTTGCGCCAGGTGAACACCCGCACCTCACTCGGCGGGCTGACGTCCGCGTAGCTGGGATTGCCATTCGCATCGGCGCCGGCGCGTCGCCGCACCTGCACAAACCACGTCACCTTATCCTCTGGGTTGCCGGCCAGCAAATCCTGCGTCAACTTCAACGAAGTAGCCTTCGTCTGATACAGCGGCACGGTGATGGCTCGGCTCGGTTGCACCTGCACCACATACCACTCATCTGGTTTGAGCAGGCCGACAGTCAGCCATTGCAGCGTCACCAACGCATCACCTTCGCCAAATACAGCGCCGTTTTGCGGCGCAACCAGCACCGGCGCGGGATAGCCGGCGCGCGGCGTCGGCGTTTGCAGCACGAATGGCGTCACGGTGAATTCTGGCGTCGCTGTGGCAAACACCAGATGCAATTCCTGCCCGATGCTCAACGCGCAGTTTTCATCGAGGTTGTTCTGCGCGCGCAAAAATTCAACCGTCACGTTGTAGCGTTGCGCAATTTCGATGCAGGTGTCGCCGCTGGCGACCTTGTGGGTGATGAGCGGCGGCACAGTGCCGGTGGGGCCGGCGTTGGGCGGCAGGGTTGGTTGCGCGGTTGCGCCTTCGCTGGTCGGGCCGGCGGTCGGCGCCGGCACGGGAATCTTCACTGTGTCGCCAGCGCGGATCAGACAGTTGGCATTGATGCCGTTGAGGGCAAGAAACTCATCCAGATCCACGCTGAATTTCTGCGCGATGCCGCCGCAGGTGTCGCCGGCAACGATGGTGTATTCCTGCGGTGGAATTGGGGTGGCGGTCGGCGCGGGCGTAGGCGTTTCCGGCACAGGCGTATCGGTGGGCAACGCAACTGCTGCCTCGGCGGTGATGCCGGCTTGCGCTCCGTCTGGCGTATTGACGATGACCTGAATCGTCGGCGATGCAGTCGCAGCCAGCCCGCCCCCTCTCAGTAGAAACAGAGTGCCGCCCAGCAAGCCAACGATGACCGCGATCACGCCGATCACGCCCCAGGGCAGGCGCGCTAGCAACGACGGCCGCCCGACAGGCTTCATCGACGCGGTTTGATTCGCCGGCGCTGCCATGCGCTCAGTTTTTGGCTGCACTGGCGGGATGGCCTGCGTCGTGCCGAACTCATGCCCGCACACTTCGCACACGCTGGCAAACTCCGCCACGCGCGAGCCACAGGAGGGACATCGCCGCACGGCGCGTTTCGTTGGGGAATTCGTCATTCGTAATCGTGGATGTCACATGCGCGCCACGTCACTGCAGCTTCACGCCATCCAACCCCAGCGCGACAGCATTGCCCTGCATGGCGGCCAACACGATGCCAATGTGCTCATCGAGCGGCACGCCGAGGTTGGCGACGGCGACTTCGATCTCACCGCGATGAACGCCGGCGGCAAATGTCTTGTCCTTCCACTTTTTCTTGATTGACGACACCTGCACGTCAGCAATATTCTTGCTTGGCCGCACAAACGCCACGGCCGCAACGAGGCCGGTCAACTCATCGACAGCCACCAGCACCTTCTCCATCTCACTCTGCGGCTGCACGCCGGTCAACTCCGGGGCGTGCGCGGCGATGGCGCGCAGAATCTCATCAGGCCAGCCGCGCTCGCGCAGCCAGGCGATGCCGACGTTGGGGTGTCCCTGCCCATCCAGATTTGGATGCCGCTGGTAGTCGAAGTCGTGGATGAGGCCGGCGATGCCCCACACTTCCACATCCCCGCCATACCTTGGCGCATAGGCGCGCATCGCGGTTTCCACCGAGAGCATGTGCCGAATCAGCGCGGGGTCGGTCGTCCAGTCGTTGACAATCTGCCAGGCCGCTTCACGGTTGAATTGCGTCATGATGAAGGCAGTATTTTAGCCGCATGAAATGAAGGCATCATTGAATCGGTAGTTTGTCGCCCAACACTGGCGTGGGTCGGGTGATGAACAACTCAACGAAGGCGTTCAGCGTCGCGCCCAGCTCGCGAAGCTGCAACCACCGCATGCCGAGATAGTTGCGCTGGTCAGCAACAAAGCCGGCGGCGTCGATGCCCAATGCGCGGCAGGTGACGATGGCTCGGTCAAGATGGAAGCCCTGGGTAACCAGCACAGCCGACGTCACGCCAAAGATGTCGCGAGCGCGGTAACAGGTGTCGTAGGTGCTGCGGCCGGCAAGATCCAGCACGATGTCCTCATTTGGCACGCCCATTTGCAGCGCAGTGCGGCGCATGACGGCCGGCTCGTTGTAATCAATGAAGCGGTTGTCACCGCTCATCAGCAGCTTGCGCACGACGCCAGCCTTGTAGAGCGCGACGGCTGCGGCCACGCGGTCATACAGCACCGCCGTCGGCTGGCCATTGCGGATGCCGGCGCCATACACGATAGCCACTGGCTGCGCCGGCACCTGCGCCACATCCACATACACGTGACCTCGCGCGGCCAGTGCCGTCACCCCGCGCGCCAGGAGCGGCAGCACAGCCAGCGCCAGCACAAACAACAATGCTCTTTTCACGGGATTTTCAGCGAGATTAAGGGTTGAGCTTGTCCGCCGTAAAGGCATCGGGCAACAACTGGCTGACGGTGGTGATCGAGTAGTTGCCCTTCTTGTCGGAGAGAATCACGATGCTGTCGAGGCCGAACTCAGCCATGAACTGCCGGCATGCGCCGCACGGCGAACCGCCATTGTCAGTCACCACCGCGATGGCAAGGAACTCACGCTCGCCGTCACTCACCGCCTTCACATAGGCCGTGCGCTCGGCGCAGATCGACAGGCCATAGGAGGCATTTTCCACGTTGCAGCCGGCGTAGACATTGCCGCTGCCGGCCAGCAACGCCGCGCCCACCTTGTAGCGCGAATATGGCGCGTGAGCCATCTTGCGCACGTTCGCCGCCACCTCCAGCAGCACCAGAATCACATCATCCGGCAGCGCTTTGCGCATTGCCGCCGAGGTTTCCGGCAGCGCGTCGTTCGGACGCGCTTTCGTTTTCGCGCTTGTCGCGCTTTGCTTCCTGCTCTTGTTCTTGCCTTTGGGGGTCTTGCTCGCGTGGCGCATACGTCACCTTGACCTTTAGGATGCGCCGGTCGCTGACCGAAAGCACCTCGAAAATCAACCCATTCCACGTCACCACTTCGCCACTCACCGGCACCTTGCCAAGCTGATCGTAGATGAACCCGCCCAGCGTGTCGCTCTCGCCTTCCGGCAGCGGCGTCATCAACACCTCTGCTGCATCATCGATGTTCATGCCGGCATCGAGGATGTAGCCCTGCCCATTTGGCAGCGGCATGGCATCCGGCTCCTCGGTGTCAAACTCGTCTTGAATCTCCCCGACGATCTCTTCGAGGATGTCCTCAATGGTGACCAGACCGGCGGTGCCGCCAAATTCATCCACCACGATCGACACATGCACGCGCATCTTCTGCAGCTCCTGCAATAACGCGTTCACTGCCTTGCTCTCCGGCGTGAAATATGCCTTGCGCAGGAGATGTTCCAGCGGCGGCTTCTGCGCATTGCGCAGCGATTTCAGCATGTCCTTCGAGTAGAGGATGCCAATGATCTCATCGACTGTGCCGCGATACACCGGCACGCGCGAATGGCCGGCAGCGATGATCTGGTCGAGCGCGTCGTCGAACGGCGTATTCACATCCAATGCCATCATGTCGATCCGCGGCACCATCACCTGACGCGCCACCGTGTCGCCAAAATCCAGCACCGAAAGGATCATCTCTTTCTCGTCGACCTCGATCAGACCCTCCTCTTCGCCGGCATCCACCATGGTCTTGATCTCCTCTTCGGTGACCAGCGACGCGCTTTCGCGCTTCTGCCCGCCCATCGGGATCGACAGCAGATTGCTCAACACAACTGCAAAGCGCACGAGCGGCGAGAGCAACACGCTCATCACCTGCATCGGACGAATCAGCGCAAGCGCAAGCGGCTCGGTATAGCGCACAGCCAGCGCTTCCGGCACCAGCCGGCCCGCCACAAACAAGAGCAGGGCAACCACCAGCATCACGATGATGAATGCGATCGCATAATGCGTGGCGATGGGCAGGATGACGAGGTTGAGCGAGATCAACCAGTCAAACACCGGTGGCACGAAGCCCATGGCTGCAAAGCCGGTGGCAAACACCAGGCCGAGCAGCGCGCCGACTTCGGCGGTGGCAAGCAACTTGCCGCTGTTCTCGGTCAATTGCTGGATGGCGCGCGCGGAGGTCACACCCTTGTGCTCCAGCTCCACCAGGCGTGGCCGGCGCATGTTGATCAGCGCGCTGCGCGCCAGCGCAAAAAAGCTCCTGAAAATTGTCGCAACGACGAACAGTATCACGTACATCGTTTGTGCTCGCGCGCCGGCCGCTTCATCCCCGACGCTGCGAACTCCCCAGATTTCATTGTATCAATGCGAAGATCAAAGATTTTTGATCGGGTGCGCCGGCACACCTACGACCAGCGTATGATCCGGCACATCCCTGGTAACCACGGCACCAGCGCCCGTGCGCGCACCCTCACCCAGTGACACTGGCGCGACCAGCATCGTGTCACTGCCGAGGAATGCGCCATCACCGATCACCGTGCGGCTCTTCTTTGCGCCATCGTAATTGCAAGTGACGGCGCCGGCGCCGATGTTAACGCGCTTGCCCACCGTCGCATCGCCAAGGTAGCTGAAATGCCCCATGTGACTGCCGGCCCCCAGCGTGCTGTTTTTGATCTCGGCGAAATTGCCGACATGCGCGTCCTCGCACACATGCGCACCCGGGCGAAAATGCGCAAATGGTCCGACATGCGCACGATCATCGATGCGCGATCCCTCAATTACCGACTGCACAATGCCAACATGATCGCCAATCAGCGAATCGACAATCAGCGCATTTGGCCCGATATGACAGTTGTCGCCGATGCGCGTGTTACCCTGAATGTGCGTGTTCGGCAGAATCACCGTGTCCTGCCCAATCTCAACGCCGTCATCGAGATAGGTGCTGGCGGGATCGATCAGCGTGACGCCGGCGAGCATATGCCGGCGGTTGATGCGCTGGCGCAGCACTGCCTCAGCATCAGCCAGATCAACGCGCGTGTTGATACCGATGCATTCTGCCTCGTCGCGCGTGACCACGGCGCGCACCTCGCGACCATCCGCCACCGCAATTTCCACGAGATCGGTGAGGAAATATTCACCCTTGCGCGGGTTGGGCTGGATGCGCCGCAATGCCCCCCATACCCAGTCGCCATCCAGCGCATACACGCCGACGTTCACCTCTTTGATGGCGAGTTGCTCAGGGCTGCAGGACACCTCTTCCACAATCGCCAGCACACGCTCGCCGTCGGCGGCGCGAATGATGCGGCCGAAGCCGCGCGCGTTGTCGGTGCTGAGCGTGAGCATGGCGACCGCCGCGCCAGCCCGCTCGCGCGATTGCATCAGCGCCCGCAACGTCTCCGGCTTAAGCAGCGGCATATCGCCATAGGTGACAAGGATGACCGGCGCACCAGCAGCAGCCTGCTCGGCTTGCAGCACAGCGTGGCCGGTGCCAAGCTGCTCGCGCTGCTCGGCAAAACGCGCCTTGTCACCAACGGCAGCGCGCACTTCCTCTGCCGCATGGCCGACGACCAGCACAGGCGCCTGACCGCTGGCCTCGACGGCAGTGGTGATGCAATGTTGAATCAGCGGCTTGCCGCCGATGGCGTGAAGCACTTTGGGCAATTGCGATTTCATGCGCGTGCCCATGCCGGCAGCCAGAACCACAGCGCGCGCTTGTGTTGAATGAGGGGATGTGTTTTGTGACATGCGTGAAAAAAGCAAAAGGCGGGAGGCGAGAAGCGCACTTCACTTCTCACTTCCCACCCTTCTCTTCATCAGGCTGGGGCGGCTGGATTCGAACCAACGAATGTCGGATCCAGAGTCCGATGCCTTACCACTTGGCGACGCCCCAACGCGGGTGAGGATTCTACCATCTCTGTCATGGTTATCAATGGTTTTTTCAGATCCAAGCGCGCCGGCGTCGTTGCAACATTCGCTGGTTCATGCGCAATGTTTGCAAGGTCCGCCGGCATTGGGTAGCGCAGGCGCCGGCGAATGCAGTGAGATGTGGCAAGGTGCGACAATCGCTTAGACGCGCTGCAATCAAATGCAAGTGATACACTCGCAGCGAAACACGCCGGTGGGGATGAGAAAGGGCGCCGGCGATTGTTGAATGTTGGTGAATGAAGCCATGACAAACACGTCCAAATCGCACAAGCGTTGCCCCGCGTGCGGCTCGTCCAACCCCATCACCGCCTGGGAATGCGAAATGTGCGGCACGTCGTTCAGCGACGTAAAACCACCCAAGTCGGTGCAACAGGCAGATGCAAAATCGAAGTCAAGCGCTGCTGCGCAACGAAAGGCGCCTTCACCCCAATCACCGCCGGCAAAAACAGCGTCAACCAGCGCCGCACAGTCAGGACCTGCCAGGCCGGCGACAAAGACCAACAATGGCAGCAGCGCGCCAAAGGCAGCAACGACCGCCACAAAGGGCGCGACTGAAACATTCAACACGCCGATCAAGACGACCGGCTCGATGAAAAAGCCGGCGCCGTTGTATGCCCGCAAGTCACGTTTTGGGCTGGGCAGCCTGGTGGCACTGGTCTTCATCGCAGCGTTTGGCATCGCGGCCATTGTGTTCGGCATGAACGCACTGCAAGGCAGCGCGCCCACCGCGCCGGCGCAACCCATCGCCGTTACATTGAGCCCAGCCGATACCACCACACCAACCGCCGCAACGACCGATCTGCCTGTTGCTGCACCCACCGAAGCGCCTATTGAAGCGCCGGCGGTGGCGCCAACACAAGACGTCACACCGGAGCCGGCAGAAACCGCAACAACCGAGCCAGCGCCCGAGCCATCACCCACCACAGCTGCCCAACCAACCGCGACGCCAGATGCCACCAAGACGCCGGCAGCAACCGCTGCGCCGCTTGACACGGGCGCAACGATCACCTACACCGTGAAGGCCGGCGACACCTGTGGCGCGGTAGCAAAGCGGCTCGAGGTCACCGTCGCGCAAATCATCCAGCAGAACAAACTCGATGAGCGCTGCTTCCTGCGCGTGAACCAGGTGCTGACGATTACCCGGTAGTTGCGCGCACTCTGCGCACCTGCGAATTGTCAGCCAATCGACAGCGCCGCATCATCGCAGCGCGCATGAAGGTTGGATAATCGAGCGGACATGAGACCATCTGACCTCAGCGCCTTCCTCGACCGGCTTGTCCGAAACCGCATCAAGCTCTCAACGATGATCTGGGGGCCGCCCGGCATCGGCAAATCGAGCATCGTGCAGCAAACGGCTGCCGCGCACAAGATCGACTGCATCGACGTGCGGCTGTCTCAGCTTGCGCCAACCGACCTGCGCGGGCTGCCGGTGGCCGACAAAGCAAACCGCATTTCACGCTGGTATCCGCCGGAATTTCTGCCCAAGAAAGGGCGCGGCGTGCTGTTCCTCGACGAGATCAACCTCGCTCCGCCAACGATGCAGGGCATGGCACAACAGTTGATCCTCGATCGGCGCGTGGGCAGCTATGAGGTGCCGGAGGGTTGGCTGATCTGGGCCGCCGGCAACCGCAAGGAAGATCGCGCCATCGTGTTCGACATGCCGGCGCCGCTCGCCAATCGCTTCATCCATTTGGAGGTCGAACCTGACCTCGACAGCTTCAAGAGCTACGCGCTGCACGCTGGTGTGAGCGAGCAGATCGTCGCATTTGTCGCGTTCAGGCCGGCGCTGCTGCACAAGATGGACGCACAGCAGGCAGCCTGGCCGTCGCCGCGCTCATGGCAGATGGCGAGCGAGCTGCACCGCGCCGGCCTCGACATTGCGCCGGCAATCGGCGCGGCCACCGCCACCGAGTTCAACGCTTTCGTGCAACTCTACGCGCATCTGCCGAGCTTCGAGAAAATTCTGAATGGCGATGGCAGCGACGTGACATTTCCTGATGAGCCATCGGTGCGCTACGCGCTGACGATTGGCTTGACAGCGCGCGCGGTGAAGGCCGAGCCGGCGTTTCACGCCTTCAAGTGGCTGACCGAGAAGGCGCAACCAGAATGGGTGCAGCTCTCAGCCATCGATCTTTTCAAGCTCATGCGCGCAAAGGGTGAATGGCGCAAATTGCGCGCGATGATCGCGCAAGACACCGACCTGCAGGCGTGGATGGCAAAGTATCAGGACATGATGAACGCAAATGGCAGCGCGCCGGCGCTTGGCATGATCGTGCAGGATATGCGCAAATAGTCACCGCTCTGCGTGCCGCATTTTCAGATGACCACTCAGGATTCCCTTGCCACCCAGCGCGCAGTGAGCGCAACGTTGCTGCGCATCTGCCAGCGCAGCCCATTCTTTGCCACGCTCGCGCTGCACGCAAAGATCAAGATCACCGCAGAATTGCCGACTGCCGCGACTGATGGACGAGATGTGTTCGTCAATCCAGAATTTTTCAATGGGCTGACGCCGGCGGCACAGGAGGGGCTGCTGCTGCACGAAGTGTTGCATGCCGCACTGCTGCATGTGCCGCGCCGAAGCACGCGTGACCCAAAGCTGTGGAACATCGCTGCCGATATCGTAATCAACGGCATGTTGATCCGCGATGGCTACACCCTGCCTGAAGGCGGCGTGCGCGATGCTGCCCGCGAACACCTTGCCACTGAAGAGGTGTATGAGGCGCTGCTCAAAGACGCAAAACAACCGCCAGAGCTTGCCATGGCGGACTTGATGGAAGGCGATGGACCGCCTGGCGCGAGCGCCGGCAACGACAAGGATGCACCTGCCGCCAACGCGGCCAGCAACAAGGCCGAGTTGGAAGGCCGCTGGAAGAAGGCGCTGCAGGAAGCGCGCATGGTTGCGCAGTCTTCACTGGCCGGCGACGTGCCGGCGCACTTGCAGCGCGAGATCGGCCAGCTGCTGCGCTCACAGATCGACTGGCGCAGCTACCTGTGGCGCTATCTGGTGCAAACGCCGACGGACTTCGGCGCATTCGACCGGCGCTTTGTAGGCAATGGCATGTATCTTGAGACGATCGCCGGCGAGACCGTGCATGTGCATGTATGTGTCGACACCAGCGGCTCCATCGCCGGCGGCGAAATCAACATCTTCATGGCCGAGGTGCAATCGATCCTGCTTGCCTATCCGCATCTGCGCTGCGAACTGTATTACGCCGACGCCGGGTTGCACGGCCCTTTCACCCTGACCGCCGGCTCGGCATTGCCCAAACCCATCGGCGGCGGCGGCACCGACTTCCGCCCATTCTTCAAGTATCTGGAACAACATGCCGACCGCCACGCGACGGCGGTGGCGGTTTATCTGACTGATGGCTATGGCGATTTCCCCGCCTTGACGCCGGCCGTCCCCACGTTGTGGGTGGTGACACCTGGCGGCAAGGCCATGGATGACTTCCCGTTCGGCGAGACGATCAGGTTATTACCCAGCGACTAAGCGAGAAGCGCCCCTCTGCGGCCGGAGCAATATGCTTGTAGACATCGTGCGCGATCAACTCCGCCAACCCAGGCCGCGAGAAGATCACGTCGTTGCCCTCGTCGAGACCGCGGAGGACGAGGTGATACTCGTCAAGCGCAAAACCGAGGAACTCATCGCATTGCTCGCCAAGCGCAAACGTGAAAGGCGTTGCGGCCAGCTGGCAATCGAACAGCGTTGCGGGTTGCGGCAGACCGGCGCTGAATTTTGCAAGTGTGGCGCGCCCGCCGCGCACGTGCAGTTGCCATGTGGTCGATGAGGCTGCCGCGCCCTCACCCACCCATTCACCATTCAACCGCAAGACCGGATCCATGCTGCAACCCTCACCGCGCTCTGGATTTCTTGCGCATCGCCTTGAAGCGGCGATACGCCTCTTGCGCGCCAAGCTCGGCGATGCCCGGGCGCGAGAACACCACGTCGTAGGCCGGGCCTTTGTTGCCGCGGGTATCGTTGGTGTCCCAGCCGGCAACGACAAAATGTTGCGAATCGACCAGCACTGCCACCCTGTGCTCAAGCTTGAACGCCGGCTCGTCCTTCAGCGGCGTGCCATAGATTGGCATTTGCACGGTTTCACCCTCCCATTGGGTGTGAATGTGCAACATGTGGCCCACGATCTTGATCTCCCACACGTGCGCAGGGCTGTTGTGACCCATTGTCTCGCCGATCCATAGGCCGGTGAATGCGTTTGCGTCGAACATGAGGGGATTGTAGCGAACTGCGCGCAGCAAAAAACACATAATGCAGTTGACAATCAACAAGCGCGGGCGTAATATCCCGCCCGTCAACATGAACAACCGGCGCTTTTTTGGCTACTACTGGTTTGGCTACTTTACCCACGGTAAAGCGAGCTTACTGGCGCACGAGTTCACGCTGACCAGCCAATAACCAGACGTAGCGAAGGTCAAGCATGAGCGCGGAGCAAGTAGGCTCCGCGCTCTTTTTATTGTCTCGCACCCCTCGCCCAGAAAGAGGCCAGGGTGAGGGGCAAAGGGATAACAAAGGATTTATCTATGTGGATACGCGGCGTGCGCGGCGCAACCGTTGCCAATGCAAACACCAAGGAAGCCATCATCGAAGCCACCCGCGAGATGCTGCTGAAGTTGGTCGAGGCAAATGGCGTTCAACCTGAGGACATCGCCAGTGCGTTTTTCAGCACTACGCGCGATTTGAATGCCGAGTTCCCGGCCATCGCTGCAAGGCAGATTGGCTGGACGGATGCAGCGCTGATGTGCATGCACGAGATGGACGTGCCGAACAGCCTGCCCATGTGCGTGCGCGTGCTGGTGCATTGGAACACCGGCAAGCGCGCCGACGAGATCAGACACATTTATCTGAATGGCGCTGAAAAGTTGCGCCCGGATTTAATCAAGGAAGGATAAGGAGTTTCATGACATACCGCACTGATGACTTACGCATTCGCGAGATCAAAGAATTGGCGCCGCCGGCGCATCTGATCCGCGAGTTTCCGGTGTCGCCGGCAGCCGGCAGGCTGGTCTACGAAACCCGTCGCGCCACGCACGACATCTTGCACGGCGCAGATGACCGGCTGTTCGTCGTGATTGGGCCATGCAGCATCCACGACACGCGGGCTGCGCTGGAATATGCGTCACGCCTGAAGGGCTTGCGCGAGCAACATGCCGGCGCGCTGGAGATCATCATGCGGGTGTATTTTGAGAAGCCTCGCACCAGCGTTGGCTGGAAGGGGCTGATCAACGACCCCAACCTCGACAACTCATTTCGCATCAACCAGGGCCTGCGCATGGCGCGCGAATTGCTGATGGACATCAACGAGCTGGGCGTGCCGGCGGCCACAGAATACCTCGACACCATCTCACCACAATACGTGGCCGACCTGATCTCGTGGGGCGCGATTGGCGCGCGCACGACTGAATCACAGGTGCATCGTGAATTGGCAAGCGGCCTGTCATGTCCGGTTGGCTTCAAGAACGGCACGGACGGCAACATTCGGATTGCCGCTGATGCGATGAAGGCCGCGCTGCAACCACATCATTTTCTATCAGTTACGAAAGGCGGTGTGAGTGCCATCGTCTCGACCGCCGGCAATGATGACTGTCATGCAGTGCTGCGCGGCGGCAAGACGCCCAATTACGACTCCGCCAACGTGAAGGCGGCTGCAGAGCAGCTGGCCAAAGAGGGGTTGCTCACCCGCATGATGGTCGATTGCTCGCACGGCAACAGCAGCAAGAAGCACGAGAACCAGATCGTGGTTGCGCACGACATCGCGCAACAATTGGAGAACGGCGAGCAGAACATCGCCGGCGTGATGATCGAATCGCATCTGGTGGCAGGCCGGCAGGACATGGTCGTTGGCCAACCGCTGGAGTATGGCAAGAGCATCACCGACGCCTGCATCGGCTGGGCCGACACCGAGCGCGTGCTGGCACGGCTGGCCGAAGCGGTGTTGGAGCGGCGCAGAGTGCCGGCGTAATCTTGAGACAATGCTTTCGCAAAGGCGCAAAGCGAAGCGCAAGCAGAGAGCCTTTGCAAGAGACACAACGAGAAGATGATGGTGATAATCATGAAGTCCGGAGCGTCGGCAGCCGAGATCGCCGGCGTGGTCAAGCACATCGAGAACATCGGCATGCGGGCGCATCTTTCGCAGGGCGAAGAGCGCACCATCATCGGCATGGTCGGTGACGAGCGCCCAATGGATACGGCCAGCCTGGAGATATTCGCCGGCGTCGAGCGCGTCGTGCCAATCCTGCGCCCCTACAAGCTTGCCAGCCGCGATTTCAAAAAGCAGAACACGATCATCGAGCTGCGCGTGAAGAGCAAAGTGATCAAGGTCGGCAACAGCGCCATCGCCATGATGGCCGGCCCGTGCGCCGTGGAGAGCCGCGATCAGATCATGGCCAGCGCGAAGGCGGTGAAGGACGCCGGCGCGACCATTCTGCGCGGCGGCGCGTTCAAGCCGCGCACATCGCCCTACTCGTTTCAGGGGCATGGCGAGGCGGCCTTGCAATGGATGGCAGAAGCGCGCGACGAATATGGTCTGGCAGTTGTGACCGAAGTGATGTCGCCGGAGCAGGTGCCGTTGGTGGCGAAATACGCCGACATCCTGCAGATTGGCGCGCGCAACATGCAGAACTATGCGCTGCTGCATGCCGCCGGCGAGAGCCACAAGCCGGTGCTGCTGAAGCGTGGTCTGAGCGCGACGATGGAAGAGTTGCTGATGGCCGCCGAATACATCCTGTCACACGGCAACTACGACGTGATGCTGTGCGAGCGCGGCATTCGCACCTTCGAAAAATACACCCGCAACACGCTCGACATCAACGCGGTGCCGGTGCTAAAGGAGTTGTCGCATCTGCCTGTGATCGTCGATCCATCGCACGGCACAGGCAAGGCTGAATATGTGACGGCGATTGCGCGGGCTGGGGTGGCTGCCGGCGCGGATGGGCTGATCATCGAAGTGCATCCCGACCCGAAGCAGGCGGTGAGTGACGGCGCGCAAACGCTGACACCGGAGCGCTACTGCGCGCTGTTCGAGCAGGTGCGGCGCATCGCCGGCGCAGTAGATCGAGGGATGTAAGCAGGATGGCGCAGTAACAGGGCGCAAGCCGCCCTGATTGGATGGTTGAATCTGGCACCGGCGTCGGTGATGCGGCGGTCGCTGACAGTAACAGGGCGCAAGCCGCCCTGATTGGATGGTTGAATCGTCAATATGCGTTTTGAATTCAGCGGTGAGATTTTT
>JBDHWI010000038.1:0-27148 GCA_039810125.1 Thermoflexales bacterium
TTGCGGACTGAGCTTGACCAACGGAAAAGTCAGGCCGTTGCCGCTGGCCAGGTGCACTGTGACCGCGACGAACAGCAGCGCGCTGGATAGGCCATTTAGTGTGAAGTGGACGAGCGCGTCACGGGTGATGGCGCGCCGGCGCAGCGCAAAGTAGACATTGAAGACATCGACCAGTCCCATGCCAACCAGCAACGTGATGAGGTTGCCGGCAAACGCAACCAGGGCCAGCGCGGAAATCAGCAGCGCCTGTGAGGTGGGATTGTGCTGCATTGGTCTGTTGCTTGGCAGGGACAACATGTATGCAAGCACAACTGCGCACCATGCGATGAGGACGCCGGCGCCGGGGGGCCAGCCGACAAGCGCCAGCGGCACACCAGTGAGGGAAACCGGCCCCCAGTTTGCAATGACAGTTTCGAATGGCTTGTTGAGCAACAACCATGCCGCGATCAGCGCAGCGCCGGCGCCAAGCACGGCGGGCAGCCAGGAGAGCGATTGCATGCGTGGCCAGCGGTCGAAGCCGGCGAGCAGCGCAGTGAGCGCGATGCCAAGGATCGATGAGATGAGCAGTGTGGCCAGCAAGGTAAAGGGCGGCACGGCTAGAAGTGTATCACCCGCGTTTGGCGTGCAATGGTTTCGCAAGGGCTTCGGAGGTGCGATCGGATTGGGACTACGGAGGATGCATTACAGTTTGTCGATCACTGCCATTGCCTCGGACAATGATCCGACAACTGCGTTGACAAGCGGCAGCACGTCATCTGCCGGAGGCTTCAAGCTTGGCACCATGATGCATCTCATGCCGGCGGCGTGGGCGGCGCGCACGCCATTGTCGCTGTCCTCAAGCACCACGCACTGCCCTGGCGGCATGTGCAGCAACCCTGCGCAGCGCAGGAAGATGTCTGGTGCGGGCTTGCCATGTTGCACTTCATCGCCCCCAACGATTACCTCGAAGCGATCGCGCACGCCGGCGACGCTCATCTTCTTTAGCACCAGCGCGCGCGAAGTGCTGCTGCCCACCGCCTTGGGGATGTGATGTGCGTCGAGATAATCCAGCAGTGCGATCAGGCCGGGCATGGCTGCAATGCGGCCCTGCGCAATGGCGTGATCGATGTGGCGCTGCTTGTGGTTATACATCGCATCGATGGGGATGTCATCGCCAAAAGCCGCTTGGAAAATCTGGCGTGTGCGCACGGCCGTGGTGCCAAGCACTTGCAGATATACCGCGTCGGTCAGGTCGATGCCGAATTCGCGCATGGTGTTGAACCACGCCTCGCGCGCGAGCGTCTCAGTGTCGAGCATCAGCCCATCCATATCGAAGATAACGGCGAGGTTATTCATGCTGTCCCAACTTTACGTTGAAACCCGCCCATACTCCAGCAGCGTCGCGCCATCGATTTCAAGCGCGACGTCGGGCAGGGCGAAGGCTTCGTTCAGCGCAGAGGCGTTTTCGCCGCCCATGTAGCGGTTTTCGCCGAAGGAGACGAACAGCGCACCCCACACGTGCTCATCGACCAGCGGCCAACCGATCGGCCGGCGCAGGTGCGGGTTCGCGCCGATGCTGATGTGGCCGATGCGGCGTGATTCGCCGGCATGCGCATCAAACATCGCCTCGACCTCATCCGCGCCACTCGCGGCCTCAACCCTGAAGACACAACCTTCTTTGAAATGCAGGGTTACATCGCGCGCATCGCCGGCTGCTGGCAGGAATAACGCGCCTTCCGCTGTGTCTTCCAACACTGTCGTGTAGACCGAGCCGGCCGGCAGATTCGACAGCACCGCGCCATGCGCTCGGTCTGCATCGTCGATGTAGCCGTCATCCATCAGCACGGGCCGATTGCCATGCTTCATGCGCAACACGCAATTGGCGCCGCTGCGGAGAATGAAGGATTCGCCGGATAGTTTGTGTTGGATGCGCAGCGCAGCATTCTGCAGATTCAATAGCGGCGCGACGATCGGGTCGTGCAGCAGATTTTCTAGATCGGTGAGCGTGATGCCGAGCCGTTGCGCTTGGGCCTCGTTCGGCACGGCGACGACGATGTTCGGCGTGTGCCTTGCCTCTTCGATCTCGGCCAGGCGCGATTGCGCATCCGACCACGCTTGAATGCTTTCCGCCGGCGCATCTGCCAGGTCGAGCCAGCCGCCGTTCAGCACGATGATGCGGTCGCATTGCTGCATCCATGCTGCGCGATGCTTGTCCATCTGCGCGATGTGCTCAGTTTCTGCGGCGTACAGCACTTTTGCGAGATGGTCGGGCGGGGCGATCTCGGGCAGCGGCGTTGCGCCGATAAGATCGATGTTGAGCAGCACCTTGCGCAGCACGTCGTCACGGCCGGCATGATCCATCACCACGATCAGCTCGCCAGGTTGCACGCCGGCGCCGTTCACCGCGCGCCAGGCCAGATATGAAATGAAGTCAGCCATGAAGGTGTGCTGATTGTAGAGGCGCGACTACAATGCTTGAAACGCAAAGATCATGGCCAAGAAACAAATGCTCTCACCCATTCTCGTGCCCGAGCCACGCAACATGACGATCGCCGGCGGCACACTCGACATCGCAGCCAACAAGCTGATCGTGATGCAGGCTGCGCCGGCGCATGCGCTGATGTTTGCCGCGCAGGAAGCGCAGCGTGCACTGAGCGAATTTGCCGGCGTCACCTGGCATCTCTACGCCGCCGATGTTGCGCCGGCGGATTCGATTGGGCTGACGATCGTGCTCGAAGCCGGCAGCGACCTCAGCGATATCGATCGGCAGGCATACCGGCTCAGCGTCGACGCCGGCGGCATTCACATCCACGCGAAGGGTGAGGCCGGCGCGCTCTATGGCGTGATGACACTCAGGCAATTGCTGCGGCAATATGGCAAATCGCTGCCGCAATTGCGCGTCGATGATCATCCTGACTTTGCGCGGCGCGGCATCATGCTCGATATCAGCCGCGACAAAGTGCCGACGATGAAGACGCTTTTTGATCTGGCGGACATGATGGCCGAGTTGAAGCTGAATGAATTGCAGCTTTACACCGAGCACACGTTTGCTTTTCAGCGCCATCCGGTAGTGTGGGCCAAGGCATCGCCCATGACTGGCGAAGAGGTGATGCAGCTTGAAGCGTATTGCCGCGCGCGTGGCATCGACCTGGTGCCGAATCAAAACTGCTTTGGGCACATGCGCCGCTGGCTGATTCACGATGAATACCGCCACCTGGCTGAAGCGCCGCATGGCTGCAACACGCGCTGGGGATTCTTCGCCGAGCCATTCACGTTGAATCCGGGCGACCCGGGCAGCATCGCACTGGTTGAAGAGATGTTCGATGAGGTGTTGCCGCACTACAGCAGCGCGCTCTTCAATGTGGGGTGTGATGAGACGGTGGATCTGGGTGAAGGTGCGAGCAAAGCTGACGTAGCTGCGCGTGGGGTGGGGCGCGTGTATCTCGATTTCCTGCTGAAAATTCATGCGCTGGTGAAGAAGCACAACCGCACGATGCAGTTTTGGGGCGACATCATCATGGAGCATCCCGAACTGGTTACTGAGCTGCCGGCGGGTGTGGTGGCGATGGAGTGGGGCTATGAGTTCGATCATCCCTTCGCCGATCATGGCGCGAAGTTTGCCGCATCAGGCATTCCGTTCTATGTGGTGCCTGGAACATCCACCTGGAACAGCCTCGTCGGCCGCACCGACAACGCCATCGGCAACTTGCTCAATGCGGCAGAGAATGGCTTGAAGCATGGCGCGATAGGTTTTCTCAACACCGATTGGGGCGACAATGGCCATCTGCAGCCGCTGCCGGCGAGCTACCTGCCGTATGCGTATGGCGCCGCCGTGTCATGGTGTGTGAGCGAGAACCGCGACACCGATATTGCGCTATCCACCAGCGTGCATATGTTCGGCGACCCGAGCGGCGTCGCCGGCAGGTTTGCCTATGACCTGGGTAATGTATATGCGCTGATCCCTGGCCGGCTGCACAACAACAGCGCACTGGCGATAGGCGTGATCACCGCTGCCAACCAACTGTCTGACAGATTGGCAAAAACGCCGATTGACCGCAAGGTGTATGCATCTGTTGCGAAGACGCTGGCAAAGTTCGAAGCGCAGGCCGGCAAGCTGAAGCTGGGCCGCGAGGATGCCGCATTGATCCGCAGCGAGTTCGCGCATGCGATTCACCTGGCGCAGTGGGGGCTGGCGCGCTTGCAGCGCCTGCAGAACCCGAAGGCTGTGCAGGATGCGAAGATGTTGAAGGCGCAGCATCGCAAACTGGTGGCCGAGCACAACAAGGCGTGGCTGGCGCGCAACCGCGCCGGCGGCATGGACGACAGCGCTGCCATGATTAAATTCTGAACGATGACCGTTGAATTTTGGGTTGAGCGATTCTCGATTCAAAATCGGGATTTCGAAATTCCATGATCAATGTCGCTGGCTTCATGGCTGTCATGGATCACGGCATCACCATCAACTGGGATGACGGGCCGACACTGCACAAGATCGCTGCGCAGGTGCGCTACCACACCGGCGAGAACGCCAGCTCTGCGACGCTGCGGCTGACGGCATCGCAGCGTTACAGCGACGATCCCTTGACATTCATGGCGATGGGCGGTGGCCTGCGTGCCACGTGGGTGTGGCAGGAGCGCGACCCGGGCTGGACAGCGCAGTTGGCAGTGCAGAACGACGGAGAAGAGGATGTCTACATCGATTCGTTCGATGTGATACGGATCGATTCTGCATTTGGCGGCTTGTTCAACATTGGCGCGCCGCCAGGTTTGTGGCAGGTGGCAAGTGAGTCAGCCGGCTTGCTGCCTGCGCCGGCAACTATGCCAGCTTCCACTGCCTACGAATGCTGGAGCGCCGGCAGCGCCACGGCAAACGGCTTCACGCGCAACCGCGAATTGATCGTGCAGCCGAGCGTGTCAAATCGCTCGCGGCCGCCGGCGCTGATGCTGCGCGCGCTGGATGCTGGCGCCGGCATGACGACCGAGATCATCGTCGCGGTCAACGGCGAGCGCTTCGAACGGGCAGTGGCGCGGGCGAAGGCTGATGGCATGTTGATTGCGAATGGCGTGATTGTGGCGTCGCCGGAATTCTGGATCGTTGCTGGGGATGATGTGGACGAGTTGCGCCGGCTACAAATGTGAAGTTGGAAATATGCAATGACGGATTCGACCATGAACCTGACCGCGCTCAGGAAGAAAACGAAGGTGATTCACGAGGCATTGGTGAAGTGTTACGGCATGCCGAGATGGACGAAGGCGGATGGCGTGAGTGAGCTGGTCAGCACGATCCTCTCGCAGAACACCAACGATGGCAATCGCGACCTGGCCTACACGCGGCTGCGCGCGCGATTTCCCACCTGGGAGCAGGTGCGAGATGCGGCGACCGACGCGGTGATCGATGCGATCAGGCCCGCCGGCCTGGCCAATCAAAAAGGCCCGCGCATTCAGGCGGCGCTGCGCCGCATCACCGAGGAGCGCGGTGAACTCAACATCGATTTTTTGGCGAAGCTGCCGATGCGCGAAGCGCGCGCGTGGTTGCTCAGCATCAACGGAATCGGGCCAAAGACGGCATCCATCGTGCTGCTGTTTTGCTTCGACATGCCGGCGTTTCCCGTCGATACGCATGTGCATCGCGTGACAGGCCGGCTGGGATTGCGCGATGCGAAGATGACCGCCGACCAGACTCACGACCTGATGGAGCAGCTCTGTCCCGCCGGCATGCAGGGCGCGCTGCACCTCAACCTCATTCGCCATGGCCGCGAGGTCTGCCATGCCCGTGGCCCCGAATGCGAACGCTGTGTATTACAGCGCTGGTGCGATTACTATCAGGCGATTCGCAAGCAGCAGTTGCGGTAAAATCGCGCAGCGCGCGGAGAGATGCCAGAGTGGTTGAATGGGGCGGTCTCGAAAACCGTTGTGGCTCGTATGGGTCACCGTGAGTTCGAATCTCACTCTCTCCGCCTGACGAACAAGGAGCCAGGAATCAAGATGGAATAGCTTGGTTCCTGGCTCCTGGCTCTTCAATCCCTGCCATGTCTGCGCGATGTGTCGATTGTTTGAACGAAGCGGTTGAGCGCTGCGAAGTCACTAGCGTGCCGCTCTGCGCCGAGCATCTTTGGTATACCGAGGACGGCATGCGCGTCAGCGAGCGCGTGGCGCGCCAATATCAGTCTCAAGGCAAGACTGTGTATGCGCCCGAAGTGTATTTGCGCCAGCTTGGGCATGTGGCGGTGCTGCCGCGCCTGCCGATTGCGCCGGCGCCCCTCATCACCCGCCAGCGCAATGGCAACGACATCATCGCCTTGTTCGCGTGCATCAGCGGCGTGATCTCGATTGCAACCTGCTTCGGCATCGGCATTGCGATCTGTGTGCCACCGCTGCCGCTGGTGCCGCTGCTGCTTGGCGCGATCGGGCTGGCCGGCTGGCGCAATGCCACGCGACCCGAGCAGGCGCGGTTGTTTTCGTGGATCGGCATCGTCGGCGGCGCCGGCTTTGTCGTGCTGGTGCTGCTTGCCGTGATTGGCTCGGTGGCCTTTGGCACAAGCACGCTCCTGCCAACGCCGGCGTTGCTGTATCCCACTGCCACGCCACCCGGGCCATACGTCACGCCCATTCCGTGATCGACAGACCGCGCAAGGTAAAATACCGCCCGACTTCACAATGGGTGCTTCACCATGCGCGTCCTGATCACTGGCATGTCCGGCTTCGCCGGCAGCCATCTCGCCGATCTTCTGCTCAAGGAAACGCACTGGCGGCTGATCGGCATGTCGAGAACCACATCCGGCGACCGCGTTCACCCGCGCGTGTTCTGGTGGCAGATCGATCTTCAGGATCAGGATGCTGTGCGGCGCTTCTTGAAATTCGAGCGCCCCGATTTGATTGTGCATCTTGCGGCGCAGGCGAACGTGCCGGAATCCTGGAAGGCGCCGTGGCAGACCTATGAAGCCAACGTTCGCGGCACGCTCAATCTGTTTGAGGGCATCATTGCAAATGGCTTGCTGCCGCGCATTTTGATCGTGTCGAGCAATGAGGTGTATGGGGCGCCGGCATCGCGCGAGGATTTGCCGTTCAAGGAAGATCGCCTTATGCGGCCGGCCAACCCTTACGCCGTGAGCAAATGCTCGGCAGAGTTGCTGGCGTTGCAATATCAGCGCAGCCATGGCTTCGATGTGGTGGTTGCGCGGCCATTCAACCACATTGGCCCGCGTCAAAACCCGCGCTTTGTCGCAGCCGACTTTGCGCGACAGATCGCCGAGATTGAAGCTGGCAAGCGTGAGCCGGTGATGCATCTCGGCAATATGGCAGCCGAGCGCGATTTCACTGATGTGCGCGACGTGGCGCGCGCATATCTGGCGCTGATCAAGTTCGCGGATGGCGGGCAGGTCTTCAACGTGTGCAGCGGCCGGCCGCGCTCGATCCAATCGTTGCTCGACGCGATGCTTGCGCTGAGCAGCGCGAGAATCGAGGTGCGCTCCGACCCGGCCAAGTTTCGCCTGGCCGACACGCCGGTGAGCTACGGCGATGCGTCGCACATTCGCGAGATCGCCGGCTGGCAGCCGCATATTCCCTTTGAACAAACGATAGCCGATATTCTGGATGAATGGCGCGCGCGTGTGCAACAGGCGTGATTGCCGTTCAACCTGAAGCTCTTCCACACAAAAAACGCATGGCACAAAAAACCGCATTGATCACTGGCATCACCGGACAGGATGGCTCGTATCTGGCCGAATTCCTGCTGGAGATGAACTATCGCGTGGTGGGCATGGTGCGCCGCACCAGCACCATCAACTTCGACCGTATCAGGCACATCCAGGATCGCGTCGAGATTGCGCAGGGTGACCTGCTCGATCAGTCGTCGATGATGGAATTGATGCGCGAATACCAGCCGGATGAGGTCTACAACCTTGCTGCGCAATCGTTCGTGCCGACGTCGTTTACGCAGCCGGTGTTGACTGGTGAATTTACTGCCCTGGGTGTCACGCGCATCCTGGAAGCCATTCGCCATGTGAAGCCCGATGCGCGCTTCTATCAGGCGTCCTCCTCGGAGATGTTTGGCAAGGTGGTGGAAGTGCCGCAGCGTGAAACCACGCCGTTCTATCCGCGCAGTCCATATGGCGTGGCCAAGGTGTATGGGCATTGGATCACGGTGAATTACCGCGAGAGTTACAACCTGTTCGCGTGCAGCGGCATCCTGTTCAACCATGAGTCACCACGACGGGGGCTGGAATTTGTCACCCACAAGGTGACGCATGCGGCGGCGCGCATCAAGCTGGGCATGCAGCAGGAACTGCACGTGGGCAACCTGGAGGCGCGGCGCGACTGGGGCTACGCCGGCGACTACGTGCGCGGCATGTGGCTGATGTTGCAGCAGGACAAGCCCGATGACTATGTGCTGGCGACCGGCGAAACGCACTCGGTGCAGGAATTGTGCGACGTGGCTTTTTCGCGCGCAGGCTTGAACTGGCGTGACCACGTGGTGATCGATCCGAAGTATTACCGGCCAGCAGAGGTCGATTTGCTCATCGGCGATCCGACGAAGGCCGGCCATGTGCTGGGTTGGGAGCCGCAAGTCACATTCAAGGCGTTGGTCGAGATGATGGTCGATGCAGACTTGAAAGAGTTGCAGGGCTAGCGCGCCGAGTTGCGCCGGCAGCCACTACAATTTGCACCATCGACTGACCTGTGGTTTTCAGCGCGAAGCAACAAGGGGACGAAGGTTCAGCCTTTGTTTCTTTGCGTTCAATTCTGGTGACTTGTATTCAATTCGCAGTAACTGAGGACAACCATGAATGACATCAAGTTTGGCACCGATGGCTGGCGTGGGCGCATTGCCGATGACTACACGTTTGCGAATGTGCGGCGCTGCGCCGAAGGCTATGCGCGCTACATCCTCACCACCGCCCAGCCCGGGCAGGCCAAATCGGCGGTGATCGGCCATGACAAGCGCTTTCAGTCCGAAGACTTTGCGGCTGTGGCGGCAGAGGTGCTGGCCGGCCACGGCATCAAAGTGTGGCTGACGGATGGCGCGACGCCGACGCCAGTGATCGCCTTTGCGGTGCCAGACAAGCAGGCGCTTGGCGCAATCAACATCACCGCCAGCCACAACCCGCCTCAGGACAACGGCTTCAAGGTGCGCGGCAACACCGGCGGCGCAATCGACCCTGAAGGTTTGAAGCAGATCGAAGCGGCCATTCCCGACAGCGAGAAAGAAGCCAGGCGGCTGGACTACGACAAGGCCGTGAGTGGCGGCATGATCGAGAAGTTTGATGCGTCGACCAATTACATCGCGAACCTGCACAAGCTGATCGACCTTGCGCCGCTGAAGAGCGCCGGCCTGCGCGTGCTGATGGATGCGATGTGGGGCAATGGCGCCGGCTGGTTGCCGCGCTTGATTGGCGGCGGCAAGACCGAGATCATCGAGATTCACAATGTGCGCAATCCGATCTTCCCTGAGATGCTGCGTCCCGAGCCGATTCCACCCAATGTGAACGTTGGCCTGCAAAAGACGGTTGAGACCAAAGCCGATTGCTGCTGCATCACCGACGGTGACGCCGACCGCTGCGGCATGGGCGATGAGAATGGCGCATTCATCAACCAGTTGCGCGCCTACGCCTTGCTTGCGTTGTATCTGCTCGACCTGCGCGGCGAGCGCGGCGCGATCGTGAAGACGCTCAGCACGACAAGCATGCTGGAGAAGCTCGGCAAGCTCTACAACGTGCCGGTGTATGAGACCGGGGTTGGCTTCAAATACGTCGCGCCGAAGATGACTGAGACTGATGCGATGATCGGCGGCGAGGAGAGCGGCGGCTACGCCTTCCGCGGCAATGTGCCGGAGCGCGATGGCATCCTCGCCAATTTGATGTTCCTTGATATGCAGGTGAAGACTGGCAAAAAGCCGAGCCAGTTAATCGATTGGCTGTTTGGCAAGGTTGGTCCGCACTACTATGACCGCATCGATGCGCGCATCGACCCAGTGAAGCGCGAGGCGATTAAGGCGCAGTTAGTCGGCGCGATGCCGGCGTCGATCGGCGGCGTAAAGGTCGTGGGCAAAGACCTGACCGACGGCTACAAGTTCGCACTGGAAGACGGCGGCTGGATGCTCATTCGCATGTCCGGCACCGAGCCGCTCATGCGCATCTACGTCGAGACGACGAAGGAGTCGTTGGTGCAGCCGATTCTCGCTGACGGCGAAAAGCTTGCGAAGGTGTGAGTTTCTCGCCAGGGTGTCTTTTTGCGCTTTGGCAACGTTGCAAGTGACTGGAATGAAAGCGCGGTGATGAGCCGCGCTTTTTTGTGAATGTGATCATGATGTTCGACACGCATTGCCATCTCGACATCGACAGGTTCGATGGTGACCGCGCGGCGGTATTGCAGCGCGCCCATGCTGCCGGCGTGTCGCTGCTGCTCAATCCCGCCTTTGACCTCGCGAGCAGCCGGCGCGCCATTGCGTTGGCACAGGCGCATGAAGGCATCGTCGCCGCCGTCGGCATCCACCCCAACGACGCCGGCGATTTCGGCGACGACACCTTGCGCACCTTGCACGAGATGATCGATGATGCGCGCGCCCGCGTGCGGCGCAAGATAGTCGTCGCTATTGGTGAAATCGGGTTGGATTATCACTGGAAGACCGTGCCGCATGACAAGCAGGCAGCGGCGTTCATCGCGCAGTTGGATTTTGCGCGTGAGTTGAGATTAGCGGTGATCATTCACTGTCGCGATGCGTATGACGACACGCTGGAGATTTTGCGCCAGCATGGGCGCGATCTGCCGCTGGTCATGCATTCATTTCTTGGCAATATCGATCATCTGCAAGCCACCCTCGAGCTTGGTTATTGCATTGGCCTGGGCGGGCCGATCACCTATCCTTCCGCAAAAGACTTGCGTGATATGGTTAAGGCCGCGCCGCTGGAGAGAATATTGATCGAGACCGATGCGCCGTATCTTGCACCGCAAGCGTATCGCGGCAAACGCAATGAGCCGGCGCATGTTCGTCTGGTTGCAGAGAAACTCGCCGAACTGCACGGTGTGACACTTGATGAAATTGCACAGATCACCACGCAAAATGCGCGCAGGTTGTTTGGGTTGGACGATTGTGGGATGGGAGTGGGCTGAGTAAGATGAGCGCAATTTCAGCAAAAAGAGCGGACACGCTGATGTCAAACGAGAGAACACACATGCCGGGGGATGCGATGACGCGCGCACAAGAATTGGTGCACCTGCAGATGGCAGCGGTGGAAGCGAGGTTGCGCCAATTGCCGGACATCGAGCCGCAGGCGTTGCGCGAGGCGGTGCAGCACATCGTTGCCAGCGGCGGCAAGCGCATTCGCCCGGTCATCTCGCTGCTGATTGCCGGCATGTTGGGACAACCTGACAACCCGCGCGCAGTCGATCTGGCGGGCGCGGTGGAAATGCTGCACACCGCCACACTGGTGCATGACGATCTGATCGATGGCTCGCTGGTGCGGCGTGGCTCGGCCACCTTGAACGCAGTTTGGACGCCGGCAGCCACCGTGCTGACTGGCGATTATCTTTTCTCGGTGGCTGCCGGCCTGGCCTCGCGCACAAACAGCGTGCGCGTGATGAGCATCTTTTCCGAGACGCTCGGCGTCATCGTCGCCGGCGAGTTGCAACAGCAGTTTACCGATTTTGCATTGCGCGCCACGCGCGACGATTACTATCGTCGCATCTACAGCAAAACGGCGTCGATGTTTGTGCTGGCCGCCACTGCCGCCGGCGTGATCTGCGACGCAAGCGACGTGGAGTTCGCCGCGCTGCATGACTACGGCCGCGATCTTGGTATTGCGTTTCAGGTGATGGATGACGTGCTGGACTTCACTGGCGAGCAGGCCAGTGTGGGCAAGCCGGTGGGCAGCGATCTGCGGCGCGGCCTCATCACGTTGCCGGTCATCAGTTACATCGAGCGGCATGGCAGCACCGGGCTGGAGTGCGCGCTACGCGGCGAATGCGACTCACAGACGTATGACCGCATCATCGCGCAGATCCGCGAGAGCGATGCAATTGGGGCCGCGTTGCAGGAGGCGGATGGCATCGCGCAGAATGCCAGGCATGCGCTGGCAAGCCTGCCCGAAAATCCCTACCGCGCAGCCTTGCTCGAGCTTGTCGATTACACCCTGCAGCGAAAGAGATGAGCGCGATTCCCCAGACGGATTTTTTGCGCGGCGCAGTGTTGCGCAAGAATCCGCTTGCCATTCTGATTGTCAACTGGAATGTGCGTGACCTGCTGCGCGCGTGTCTGCAATCGCTGCGCGATCACCCGGCGACGGCGCGCGATCAGCACGTCTTTGTGGTCGACAACGCTTCCACTGATGGCAGCGTGGAGATGCTGCGCGCCGAATTTCCGGAGGTGCACGTCATCGCGAACGAGACGAATCGCGGCTTCACCGGCGGCAACAACGATGGACTCCATGCAATCAAGGATTCAGAATGCAACGTTTCTGGTTCACCATTCGGCTATGTCTTGTTGCTGAACCCCGACACCCAAGTGACTGCCGGCGCGCTTGACGCCATGCTGGAATATGCTGACGCGCACAGCGATGTGGTGATCGTCGGGCCGCTTTTGCGCTATGCCGATGGCTCGTTGCAATCGTCGCGCCGGCGCTTCCCCAATTTGGCGACCACGCTGTTCGAAAGCACCTGGTTGCAAACATATGCCCCGAAATCCGTGTTACGGCGCTATCACGCCGACGACCTGCCCATCGATCAACCCTGCGACGTGGACTGGGTGGTGGGTGCGGCGATGCTGGCGCGTTGGGAGCGCGTCTGGCAGATTGATTTGCTGGACGAGCAAAGTTTCTTCATGTATTCCGAAGAGGTAGATTGGTGCAAGCGCCTGAAGGCTGCCGGCGGGCGCGTGGTGTGGCTGCCGGACGCGACCATCATCCATCACGAGGCGAAGAGCAGCGCTCAAGTCTCGACGCGGCGCATGATCTACTTCAACACCAGCAAGGTGCGCTACCTGCGCAAGCATCACGGCGCGGCGCAGGCGGAATTGGCGCGCTGGGGTCTATTGGCGCTGCTGCGTTGGGAATGGCTGATCGAAGCTGCCAAGCGCGCGCTTGGGCACAAGCCGGCGTTGCGCAAGGAGCGCATGCAGGCATTCAGCGACGCGATTCGGACGGGGTTGAAATAGCCCGCCGACATTTTCAGCGTCCTCGATCCCTTGCCCTCTCTACTGAATATTCGAGAACGTTGCCTTCTGAATGGCGAAGCCGCCTTGATTGCCGGCTTTTTCCAGCGCATCGAGCGTCGCCTTGTACAAATACGGCTGCACCGTGGTCTTGTCTGGCTCGGTCTTGAAGGCGTAGTACAGCGTCGCCGGCGCCTTGCGCGTGCCATTCGCAGTGATGTAACCAACCAGCGCGTGCTCAAATGAGTGATATGCCGTCTTCCAATGCCATGCCTTGGGGAGATCGGTCAGGGGTGTGCCGCCGGCATCCAGCGCAGTCCACACTTCGCCCCGCTCCGGGTCGACGAACTTGTCGAAGTAAAAAGCGGTGGTCTTCGGCAGGTAGCTGCGGGCAGTTTCGTTCGTCATACCCATTGACGCTGCAAATTGATCCAACTCGTTGTAGACCCACCACTCTTTGCCCTCGTCGATCTCGCCGCCGGCCTTTACGCCGCGCGCCCATGAGCCGTTGTCCTGGAGATAGGCGCGTTCAAGCACCCGCAAGCCGTTTACTTCAGCAAATTTCACGTAGTTGTCATCGCCGATCTGCCGGCCCGCCACCCACATCATCCAGAAAGCCTTGATGGTGTGGCCAAAGTCAGTTTCTGCCGTCTTGCTGCTCACGTCCTCGGGCTTATCGGCGACGAGGAAGAACAGGTTGTCCTCTTTTGAATAGAAGACGCCCCGCATGATCTCGACGATCAGGCGCATATCGGCTTTCCATTGTGCCTGCGCGTCTGCCGGCAGGAGCGGATACACCAGTGTCATGTGCGCGTTCAACTGGTCGAGTTGCGCCGTGAGCTTGCGCGTGGTGGCTTTCACATCGGTGTCTTTGAACGTCCATTGCAGTGCGCCCAGGTCCTTGTTGTAGCGCTTCATGATGTCGTCGTGGACGGCGAGGATGTCAGGCAGCACTTCGGGGTCGCGCGTGAGATAGTAGTACATCGACACGCCGAGCAGGGCGTATGACAGTTGCTGCGGGTCGCGATATTCCGGCGCCGGTTTCCACTGCTGCGAGTCGCCGTCCCAAAAGTGATAGACGCCGCCATCGCTGCGGTCGAAGGCGTTGGCGCGCAGATAATCGATGCCAGCCTTCATCAACTTCAGATATTGCGGGTCGCCGGTCATGTGGAAGGCCACGCCATAACCGTAGGCGATGCGCGACATGCCGACGACGTAATTCTGATTCATCATCAGCCAGCCGTTATCCTTGATCTCGGGGCAGGGGTTGCTGCGGTCGAGCGGCGCGCCGTCGTTGCAGCGCACGCTGGAGAAATTGCCGGTTGGACTGCCAAAGCCCTCTGGGTGCATCCAATACGGCAGCAAGCTCTTTTGCAGGTGATCCTGCCAGCGCTGCGCGGTTGGCAGATTCGGGTCGATGGCTGGCGCGGTAGTCGTCTGCGGTGCAGCGGGCGGTGGCGCTGCGCACGCACTCAGCAGGATTGTGGTTGCCAGCCAGGCTGCCGCAAGGGCGGGGCGGTTTTTTGTTAACATGGTCAACTGGTCATTCTATGAACTGCACATCGAAATCGCACCGGCCAAAAAGTCAGTTGCAGACAAACCAGGCGGGTTTGTTTGCTCGGGCGGAAATGCGCGGGAACAAACCAATCGAGGCTTTGCCCCATTTCCAGCGCGAGCTGGCGCTGATGCAGCGTGGCTTTGTGCGCATCGCCGGCGTGGATGAGGCGGGACGTGGCGCATGGGCCGGGCCGGTTGTCGCGGCGGCGGTCATCCTGCCCTGCACGCCCGAAGCGGTGGCGCAACTGGCCGGCGTGAACGATTCCAAGAAGCTCACGGCAAAGCAGCGTGAGGCCATGCGCGAGATCGTGCAGCGCGTGGCGCTGGCGTGGGCGGTGGGCAGCGCCGGCAACGATGAGATTGATGCGTTGGGCATCCTGCCGGCGACGCGATTGGCGATGGGGCGCGCAGTGGAAGGGCTGGCGTTGCAGGCCGATGCGCTTCTGATCGACGCGGTGAGGTTGCCGGCAGTGAAACTACACCAGCAAGCCTTCAACTTTGCAGATTCGATCAGCCTGTCAGTGGCGGCGGCGAGCATTCTGGCGAAGACAGCGCGCGATGCGCTAATGTGCGAACTTGATGGGCAAATCACCGGCTATCGCTTCACCTTGCACAAGGGCTATGGCACGCGCGCCCATCGGCAATGCCTGCATGTGCTTGGTCCCTCGCCTGCGCATCGCCGCTCCTTCAAGCCCATCCGCAGCATGTCAGGCGGGCAGGCCGATCAGTGAGTTTCACTGCCGGCCTGCCCGCGCTCAGAGGCTCCGTTTGATCACGTTCGATACTTGCCGTTGATTGTGACGTATTCGTGCGAGAAGTCGCATGTCCACACGGTTGCGCCGGCGGTTCCCAGCCCCAGGTCGAGTTTCACCGTCACATCGTGCGGCTTCATTGCGGCAGTCGCTTCCTCTTCGGAATATTTCGTTGGCATGCCATTCGCAAACACATGCACGCCACCGAACCACAGCGACATCTTCTCCGGCACGACCTCTTCGCCGCTGTAGCCGGCGGCACAGGTGATGCGGCCCCAGTTGGCGTCCTCGCCATAGAACGCGGTCTTCACCAGGGGCGACTTTGCAATCGTGCGGCCCACGCTCTCGGCCTGCCGCTCATCCTTCGCGCCAGTCACTTCGATCGTGATGAACTTTGTCGCGCCCTCGCCGTCGCGCGCGATCTGCTTGGCCAGGTCGATGCATACGCTCGTCAGCAGAATCTCCACCTCCAGCGCATCCGGCTCCAGTCCGCTCGCGCCGTTTGCGACGACCAGCAGGGTGTCGTTGGTGCTGGTGTCGCCATCCACGCTGATGCGATTGAATGACTTGCGCGTTGCGACATCGAGCGCTTTCTTCAAGGTTTCGGGTTGCACGATGGCATCTGTCATCACCACTGCCAGCAGCGTTGCCATGTTGGGATGAATCATGCCGGCGCCCTTGGCAATGCCGGTGAAGCGCGCTGATTTGCCAATGCCCTTGTCTGGCTTCGGCACGTGCAATTCATCGCCGGCCACCTTTGGCACTGTGTCGGTTGTCATGATGGCGTGCGCGGCGGCATACAGCCCCTCTTCACTCAATGCGTTCGCCGCGTTGGGGATGCCTTCGCGCAGCTTCTCCATCGGTAGATTGACGCCAATCACGCCGGTGGACATGACAAAGACGCCCTTCGCATCGCAGCCGAGCTGTGCTGCAACGAGCTGTGCCGTCTCCTTGCAATCCTTCAAACCCTGCTCGCCGGTGCAGGCGTTGGCACAGCCGGCGTTGATGACCACCGCGCGTACCTTGTTGCCGTCAGCGATCAGCTTTTGATCATGGATCACCGGCGCGGCCTTCATCTTGTTCGTCGTGAAGACCGCAGCTGCCACGCAATCGCTCTCGCTGCTGATCAACGCGAGATCGGCCTTGCCATTCTTTTTGATGCCCGCGGCAATGCCGGCGGCGCGGAAACCTTTTGGAAGGGTAGGGTTCATGAGTTGAGATTGGAAATTGGAGCTTGGAGATTGAAAGATGGAGATTGGCTTGCGCCCGCAATCTCCATTCTCCAAACGCTAGAATGCGACTTCCTTGCCGCTTGCAGCGCTCTCGCGAATCTTTTCGAGGATGCGCGTGGTGAGCAATGCTTGCTCCGGCAACACCAGCAACGGCGAGTCGCCGCGCACGGCGTCGGCGAATGATGCGATGGCCTTGATCCAGCCGCCGCCTTGATAGGCGCTCATATCCGGCACATAGCCATCGATGTTGCCATTCTCGTCGGCTTTGTAGAACTTCAGCGGTGTCTCGTTGCCGTAGATCAGCGGCGAGCGATCCGCGCCGCCCTGCGTGCCGTTCACGATCACGCGCTCCTCAGACAGACCCATCGCCGCCCAGGTCACGATCAGGCGGATGACGCCGCCGCTCGCCAGCGTGAGGAACGCCATAGCGGTGTCGTCCACATCGAAGCGTCCCTTTGCTCCACGATCGATACCCCAGCCGCCGAGGCCGAGCTTCTGCTCGCCCAGCGCGCTGCTGAGGTAGCCCTTCACGGCCTGCACTTCGGGGAAGCCTGAGATGAACATGGCCAGGTCAAGCATATGCACGCCGATGTCGAACAGCGCGCCGGCGCCGGCCAGATCCTTGTTTGTGAACCAACTGCCAAACCCCGGGATGCCGTTGGTGCGAACCATGCGCACGTCGGTGAGATAGACGCGGCCGAATGTGCCGCCGGCCACCGCGTCGCGCATTGCCAGCGATGCGCCGTCGAAGCGCATGTGCTGGTTGATGCTGAGCAGTTTGCCGGCCTGCTTGGATGCCTCGATCATCGCGGCGGCATCGGCGCTGGTAATGCTCATCGGCTTCTCGCACAGCACGTGCTTGCCGGCTTGCAGCGCAGAGATCGACACACTCGCGTGGAGCGCGTTGGGCAGACCGATGGTGACGAGATCGATGTCGTCGTTGGCGATCAATTCGCTGTAATGACCGTAGTAATTGGCGATGCCGTTGGACTCGGCGGTCTCTTTTGCGCGCGGCAGGTTGCTGTCGCACACAGCGATCACGTCGACCCCGGCGGCCTTCAAGCCGGGAATGTGGCCGCGCTGGCCGATGGCGCCGCAGCCGATCACGCCGGCGCGGAGTGTTTTGGAAGTGGTCATGGTGAATAGGTGAAAGATAGGTATGCCGGCAGGCTGCGTCCTGCCGCGCCGGCGGCTAGTTTATCGCAAGCTGCGCCGGCGCATGGTTCCCATTGCGCTGGATGGGTTGCTTGAGGCAGGCTCCTGCGTCCCGCTCGGAATGGCAGCTGGGCGCGCCGACGATGCGCCTGCCTGTCAGACAGGTGAGAAAAGTCCATTCGCAATTCTGCAGGCGCGGCGTAGAATCGAACTGTTGTCTTTTTGACGCAAGAGAGTGATTTCAATGTCTACTGAAAATCTCAAGACGCAGAGCAAGGAACTCGAAGGCATCGCGCGCGCGCCGCACCGCGCATTCATGCGCGCGATGGGATTGAACGACCAGGATTTGCGCCAGCCGCTCATCGGCGTGGCCAGCACCTGGAACGAAGCGACGCCGTGCAACCTCTCGCTTGGTTTTCTGGCGCAGGAGGCCAAGCGCGGTTTGCGCGAATTGGGCGGCACGCCGCGCGAATTTGTCAGCATCGCGGTGAGCGACGGCATCGGCATGGGTCACGAAGGCATGAAGTCGTCACTGGTCAGCCGCGAGGTGATCGCTGATTCAATCGAGCTGATGATGCGCGCGCACTGCTACGACGCTCTGGTCGGCCTCGCCGGCTGCGACAAGAGCCTGCCCGGCACGTTGATGGCGATGGCGCGACTCAATCTGCCGAGCATCTTTGTCTATGGCGGCACCATCGAGCCGGGCAAGTTCCGTGGCAAGGACGTCACGATCCAGACGGTATATGAGGCTGTCGGCCAGCGCGAAGCCGGCTTGATCACAGACGAAGATCTCTACGAATTGGAGTGCTCAGCCTGCCCGGGCATCGGCTCGTGCGGCGGCCTGTTCACTGCCAATACCATGAGCAGTGTGAGTGAGGCGTTGGGCATGGCGCTGCCGGGCAATGCCTCGCCGCCGGCGGTGGCCGATGCCCGCAAGGTCGTCGCCTATGAGAGCGGCAAGGCGCTCATCAACCTGATGAAGCGCGGCATCAAGCCGAGCGACATCATGACGATGGAGGCGTTTGAAAATGCGCTCACGCTGGTGTTGGCGATGGGTGGCTCGACGAACGTGGCGTTGCACCTGCCGGCCATCGCCCACGAGATGGGCATCAAGCTGACGTTTGATGATTTCACTCGCGTCACCTGCCGCACGCCGCACATTGCTGACATGACACCAGGCGGCCGGTATGTGATGGAGGATCTGGACAACATCGGTGGCGTGCCGGTCGTGATGAAGACGTTGTTGGACGCCGGCCTGCTGCATGGCGATGTGATGACGGTGACCGGCAAGACGTTGAAGCAAAATCTGAAGGGCGTGAAGAATGCGCAACAGTTGAAGGGGCAGGACGTGGTGCATCCCGTCAAGAAGCCCTTGCGCAGCAGCGGTGGCATGGTGATCCTGAAAGGCAACCTCGCACCGGAGGGCTGCGTGGTGAAAGTTGCCGGCGTGTCGAAGCTGAAGCACACCGGGCCGGCGCGCGTGTTCGACACCGAGCAGGATTGCATGGCAGTCGTAGCCAAGCGCGGCATCAAGGCCGGCGACGTGGTGGTCATTCGCTACGTTGGTCCGAAGGGTGCGCCGGGGATGCCGGAGATGCTCTCAGTGACGGCAGCCATTCGTGGGCAGGGGCTGGGCTATGACGTCGCATTGCTGACTGATGGCCGCTTCTCCGGCGCCAGCACTGGCTTCGTCATCGGCCACATTGGACCAGAGGCAGCCGTCGGCGGACCGATTGCCGCGTTGAAGGACGGCGACATTATCGAAATTGACGCCACCGACCCTGCGCGCGGCAGGATCAATGTGAAATTGACCAAAGCCGAGATTGCAAAGCGCATGAGCAAGTGGAAGGCGCCAAAGCCACACTACACCAGCGGTGCGTTGGCGAAATTTGCCAAGCTCGTAGGCCGCGCCTGCGACGGTGCTGTGACGCAATAGAGCGCCGGCTGATACATAAGTCGTTGCTGATGCGCGTTACGCAAAGGCAAAATGCGATGAACCTGCCATTAACATGGCGGGTTCATCCTTTTTCCACTTCCAAAACACCTAGAATCCGCTACACTCCGCATATATTACATTTTTGCCGGCATTGTCGACGGCGTCGCATAAGTTGTAACGCGTGGCGAAATTGCCAGAAGATGCTTTTCAAGAAAGGAAGGTGAATCGCCAAGATACCCTGACCCTGTCATATCCCAGCTCAAAACAACGAACTGATGTGCTTGATGAATCTACGTGGATTTTTCGAGGAGATACATGAATAGAATGAAGGCACTTGGTATGGCGCTGCTGGCATCGCTCATCAGCGCAAGTGTCCTGCCAGCTGCTGCGCAAACCAGCGGCCCGGGCGTGCAGATTTCGCCCGATCTGGAAATCGCTGAGGCAGTCGATGGCGGTATTCGACAGAATCGCGCTTTGACTGGCCCAATCGACGTCGTGGTGCGGTTGAGCGATCCGTCGGTGTCGGAACTGGCCGGCGTCAACGGCAAACGCTTCAGCCGCGCCGGCAAAAATCAGCAAAAAGCGCACAAGCAAACACTTGACCAGCAGCAACAGGCGTTGCTGTCGCAATTGCAGACGCTGGGTGGGGTGGAGCGTGCGCGGCTGACGAAAGCGCTGAATGCAGTGGTGGTGAACATTGACGCATCGCAGTTGCAGACCGTGCGCACGCTGCCCGGCGTGGTTTCGGCGCGCCCGATTGGCACCTACGAATTGGCGCTCTCGACCGTCGTGCCATACATTGGCGCGGCAACGGTGCAGCAAAGTGGCTATGACGGCACGGGTGTGACGGTCGCTGTCATCGATTCAGGCGTTGACTACACGCACTTTAATCTCGGCGGTCCCGGCACTCTTGCCGCGTATGAGGCAGCCTACGGCACCGGCCCAAGCGACCCGCGCAACACCACGCTCGACGGCCTCTTCCCGACCGCCAAAGTGATCGGCGGCTATGACTTCGTGGGCGAATCCTGGCCGAACGTGGCAACCCTGGCGCCGGACCCTGATCCGATCGACTATGAAGGGCATGGCACGCATGTCTCAGACATCATCGCCGGCCAGAGCGCCGACGGCGCGCACAAGGGTGTTGCGCCGGGCGCAAAGTTGTATGCTTTGAAGGCGTGCAGCGCAGTCGCCAGCTCATGCAACGGCGTTGCGCTGTTGCAATCGATCGAATATGCGCTCGATCCAAATGGCGATGGCTGCGTTGATGATGCTGTTGATGTGATCAACATGTCGCTTGGTTCGTCCTACGGTCAGGTTGAAGACGACCTTTCGCTTGCCAGCGCCAATGCGGTTCGATATGGCGTAGTGGTGGTAGCGTCCGCCGGCAATAGCGCCGACCGACCTTACATCCTTGGCTCGCCTTCATCGCAGCCCGAGGTGATTTCAGTTGCCCAGACGCAGATGCCCAACGCGAAGCTCTATCGCATCGTTTCGGGCAGCGCCGTCGCCGGCGGCAACTGGCAACCCTGGTCGGCAGCGCCGGCAGCGGCCACGGCTCCTTTGCAATATGGCGACGGCGCTGGCGGCAACCTGACCGGATGCACTGCATTTGCGCCTGGCTCACTGGTCGGCAAGATCGTGCTGGTCGACCGAGGCACCTGCTCTATTAGCATCAAGGTTGCGAGCGTGGCGGCCGGCGGCGGTGTCGCTGCCATCATCGCGAACAACGTCTCGCAGGCCCCGGGTGACCTGCCGCCTGATTTCAGCTATGGCGGCGGTGATGCGAGCGTCCCAGGCTACACCGTTACGCGCGCTGATGGCATCGTGTTGAAGGCGCTGCTTGGGCAGCCCGTCACGATTGACCCGACTCAGGCTGCGGCGCTGGCCGGCAACATGGTGGCTTCATCGTCGCGCGGGCCCAGCTACAGCTTCCAGGCGATCAAGCCTGACATCGGCGCACCCGGCGCGTCGCTTTCGGCTGAGGTTGGCACGGGCAACGGCCAGACAGATTTTGGCGGCACCTCTGGCGCTGCGCCGGTCGTCGCCGGCACCGCTGCGCTGTTGCTGCAAAAGAACCCGAACTACACGCCAGTCGAGGTGAAGGCGCTGTTGATGAACACCGGTGATACCAACATCGGCATCAATCCCGTCGGCCTGCCGGGCGTGCTGGCTCCCATCACCCGCATCGGCGGCGGCGAAGTGCGCGTGAACCGCGCAGTTGCCACCACGACGGCGGCATGGGATGAAGACACGCTGATCCCCAGCCTTTCGTTTGGTTATCAGGCCGCCAACTCGCCATTGAGGCTGGTGCGCCGCGTGCGCGTGGTGAACTACAGCAATGCGCGCCGCACCTATACCATCCAGAACATCTTCCGTTACAACGACGATGCCGCGAGTGGCGCGGTGACGATCGATGCGCCGGCGACGATCGAAGTGCGAGCTGGCCGCAGCAAGACCTTCAGGGTCACTGTCACCATCGATCCAACCAAACTGCCGATCTGGACGTTGAATGGCGGCGCGTTTGGTGGGGATGGCTATCGCCTGCAAGGTGTGGAGTTTGATGGCTACATCAGCATCTCTGAGGGCGCAGACAGCATCCAGGTGCCATGGCACGTGCTGCCGCACCGCGCCTCGAACATGCAGGTTTCAGACCGCCGGATCAACTTGAACCGCGACAACGCCATTCGCATGCGCAATCGCGGCGCGGTGGATGGCCGCACGGATATCTTTGCGCTGACTGGAACCAGCAGGCGCATCCCCAACGTGGAGTTGCCGCAGCCCGGTGATAACTTCGCCATCATCGACCTGCGCGCAGTGGGTGCGCGACTGGCCTTCAGTGGCAACACGCCGCTGATCCAGATCGGCATCAACACCTTCCGGCAGCGCTCGCATCCGGCCTATCCGGCTGAGTTCGACGTGTATATCGACAACAACAACGATGGCACTCCGGACTTCGTGATGTATACGTCTGAGAACGGCACGTTTGCATCCACGGGGCAGACGCTGGTGTATGTGGCGGATCTTGCCACAGGCGTTGCCACAGCTTACTTCTATGCCGATGCAGATCTCAACTCGGCGAACATGATCATGACTGCGCCGATGGCTGCGGTGGGGTTGACGCCAGGCACGAAGTTCACCTATAGCGTGTATGCCTTTGACAACTACTTCACTGGCAACCTGACAGACGCCATTGAAAACATGACGTTCACGCCGGATACGCCGCGCTTCCTGCCGGCGGCGTGGCAGACAACTGTGCCGGTGAACCAGTCGCTCAATCTGTTCATATCGCCTGTGCCGAACGGCAACGTGGCTTCACCCTCGCAACTTGGCTTGCTGCTCCTGCATCGCGATGGCTTGAAGGACAACGAGGCCGATGTGGTTCGCGTCAAGGTCCGCGATACGGATCCGAATTAACGTCAGTTCCAGACCTTGAAAGAGCAAAACACCCGCTTCACGGCGGGTGTTTTGCATTTGAATTGTCTTTTGCTCTGCTTCATCTTGGCTCGATGCTGAACCTGACGGCGGTGCGTTCAGCACCCTCAATCTCGACTTCGCCGAATGACGGGATGATGACAACATCATAGCCATCCAACAGCAGGTAGTTGCGCGCGATGGCCGCTGCCTTCACGGCCTGATTCACTGCGCCGGCGCCAATAGCCTGCACCTCTGCCCGCCCATGCTCGCGCACCACGCCTGCAATTGCCCCCGCGACTGCCGTAGATCGAGACGTTGCTGATACTTTGATGAGTTCCATGTGGTTCCCTGATTAACCCAAAGGCTGTATCCCCCATGTGAAGAACTGATTTCAAGTGGCCGGATGTTACCGCACAAGCGCAGCTGGATGCAAACGATTGAGCAACTTGACTGGTCGTGGGGTGATCAACGATTTGGATTGTTTTGCTGGCGCGGGTTGAGCGAGCTGAAGTAGTCGCGCACATAGTCGCGCATCTCCGCCGGCACCTGCCCAGTCTGCATCGCGTCGTCAGCGGCCTTCGCATAGTCGCCATAGACCTGCTCATACGGCACGGTGCTGCTGCCGGCGGGTGCAGTGTTGGGCCGGCCCTGGGCGTTTGGCGCGGCCTGCCCCTGTGAATCGGGCAACACCACCTGCTTGCCATCACTGCCGATGCGCTGTGGCGCATATACCTGGTCGGCTGAGCCGAAGTCGTCGCTCTTCTGGGTGGTGTTTTGTGAGGAGGGTTGACCACCTTGCGCGGAGGCTGCGCTGGGTTGCTGCGCGCCGGCCTGATTGTCCCCAGCCATGGTGGCGCCTTGCTGGCCGCCGTCACCCTGCTGTCCCTGTTGACCCTGCTGCGATTCCTGTCCCTGCTGTGTCTGGCCGGCTTGCGCCTGTTGCTGTTGCTGCGCCATTTGTTCGGCGATTGCCTGCCGCGCGGCTTCGGCGCGCTGCTGGGCGTTGTCCAATGCCTGTGATGCAGCGGTTTGCTGTTGGGCCTGTTGCAGCGCGTTGGCGGCTTGCTGCAAGGATTGCTGCGCCTGCTGCGCATTGCCCTCGCGCAATTGCTGCGCAGCCTCGCGCATCTGCTGCGCCAGTTGCGGGTCGCTGTTCTGCACGCCGCGCGCCAGTTGATCGAGCTGATTGGCGGCGCGCTGCTGCTCTTCCTCAGTCAGGGGCTGTCCGGTCTGGCGATCTGTGCCGAGATTGCGCAACTCCTCTGCGGCGCGTTGAAAATCCTGGTTGGCGAGCGCATTGCTGAGGTTGTTGGTGAGTTCGTCGGGCGACAGGCTCTCGCCGGCGCGCTGCAAATCATCGGCCTGTTGCCGCGCGGCCTCGTCATTCAGCGCATCCAGCGTCGATTGCGCTTCGTTGATCGCAGCCATCGCCTCTTCTGGTGTGACGTTCGGGTCTTCCAACTTGCGCCGCGCGTCATCCAACGCATCCATGGCCAGTTTCTTCTGCGCGTCGGTCAGCGCAGACTGCTGGATGGCTTGTTTCGCTTGTTCGAGTTGCTGCACTTGCTGCGCAATGGTGCGACGCAATTCCTCGCGCTGCGCCAGAATTTGCTGCTGTGGGTTTGGCAAGGCGAGCGCAGCAACCAGCGCGACCAGGAAGAAGAGTGACACGAGCGCATCTCGTCGCGAGATCGTCAGCGGCAGCAATTTCTTCGCATCGACGCTTTCGATGATGCGCGTTGCATCCTTGCGCTGGCTGTTGCGCAGCAGATCGCTGTGGGTCGGAATGTCGCCGTCGGCGATCTCCAATGCGGTGGAAATGCGCTCTTGCAGGCTGAAGGCGTGGTCGAACCGGCGCGCCCATTCGATGGGCTGGGTGCGTGCCGCGCGCAGCCATGGCCAGACGAAGGCGAGGCTGACGCCGGCGAGCGCCAGCACGATGGCCAGCACGATCACGGCCGAGGTCGCCATGAGCGGAAAGGCGCGCGAGGCCAGCGCGATGACCAGCGCGATGCCCAGACCACAGGCAAGGCCGAAGAACAGCAGCGCAAGGCCGCGCTGCAATCGCGCCCGCCGCGACCATTCGGTGATGCGTTCCCTCAGTTCATCCATACTGTTTACGTGCGGCGCACTTGTGCGCGCCAACTTAGCACAGTCAGGTAAGAGTGGGGTGAGAGCCTGAGGTTGGACGGGCGGCGCTGATGGCTGTGCGGAGCAGGCTTGCCGGCCAAGGGCCGCTTGAGCTCCAATGTATTCATGCAACATTCATCTCGCTCCATGTGTTAGCTCACCTGTTCTATAATCGTCCCTTGCCTTTCAACAGGAGATGAATGCCAGAGCTCAAGGTACATTCCCCTTTTCAACCGACGGGCGATCAACCTCAGGCCATTGAAGAACTGGTTGCCAGCGTGAACGCCGGCAACCGCTACACCACGCTGCTCGGCGCCACCGGCACGGGCAAGACCTACACGGTTGCCAAGGTGATTGAGCGCACGCAGAAGCCAACGCTCATCATCGCGCACAACAAGACGCTGGCTGCGCAACTCTACGCCGAGTTCAAGGAGTTCTTCCCCGAAAACGCAGTCGAATACTTTGTCAGCTATTACGACTACTATCAGCCAGAGGCGTATGTGCCGCGCTTCGACCTCTACATCGAAAAAGACAGTTCGATCAATGATGAGATCGACCGCTTGCGGCTGGCCGCGACCAGCTCGCTGATGAGCCGCAACGATGTGATCATCGTCGCATCGGTGTCATGCATCTACGGCGTGGGCAACCCCGAGGACTATGGCCGCTTCGTGGTGAAGTTGAAGCGGGGCGAGGCGCGCCGGCGTGATGTGGTGTTGCGCATGCTGGTGGCCATTCAATATGAGCGCAACGATGTAAACCTCTTGCGTGGCAAATTTCGCGTGCGCGGTGACACGCTGGAGATTCAGCCGGCCTACGCCGAGACAGCCTATCGCATCGAGTTTTTCGGCGATGACATCGAGCGCATCACCGAGATCGACATCCTTACTGGCGAGATCGTGAATGACCTCGACGAAATCGAGATCTATCCGGCAAAACACTACATCACCTCGCAGGAAAAATTGCAGCGCGCCATCCGGGAAATTGAAACAGAGTTGGAAGAGCGCATCGCCCAGTTCAAATGGGATGAGAAATATTTGGAGGCGCAGCGCATCGAGCAGCGCACGCGCTATGACCTGGAGATGCTGCGTGAAGTCGGCATCACCAGCGGCATCGAGAACTACTCGCGCCTGCTGGATGGCCGGCCCGCCGGCACGCCGCCCTTCACCCTGCTCGACTACTTCCCAGATGACTTCCTGCTCGTCATCGACGAGAGCCACATGACACTGCCGCAGGTGCGCGGTATGTATAACGGCGACCAGGAGCGCAAGAAGGTGCTGGTCGAATATGGCTTCCGCCTGCCCAGCGCGCTCGACAACCGCCCGCTCAAGTTCGATGAGTTCGAAGCGCGCTTCAGGCAGGTGATTTACACCTCAGCCACGCCCGGACCATATGAACTTGAGCACAGTCAGAAGATTGTCGATCAGGTCATTCGCCCCACCGGCATCGTCGATCCCGTGGTGGAGGTGAAGCCGGTGAAAGGGCAGGTCGATGACCTGATCGCGCAGATTCGCGCGCGCGTGGACAAAGGCGAGCGTGTGCTGGTGACGACGCTGACCAAGCGTATGGCTGAAGATCTGACCGCGTATCTCAGCGATATTGGCATCAAGGTGCAATATCTGCACAGCGAGGTGCAGACGATGGAGCGCGTGGAGATTCTGCGCGACCTGCGCCTCGGTGAATACGACGTAGTCGTCGGCATCAACCTGTTGCGCGAGGGCCTGGATCTGCCGGAGGTGTCGCTGGTGGCCATCCTCGATGCCGACAAGGAAGGCTTCCTGCGCAGCGGCACATCGTTGATTCAGACGATCGGCCGCGCTGCGCGGCACGTGCATGGCAAGGTGATCATGTA
>JBDHWI010000039.1:0-27023 GCA_039810125.1 Thermoflexales bacterium
GCGAAGGCGACGCGGGTGACGTCATCGCCGGCGGGTTGCACCTGCAAGCCATTGTTGCTCCTGTCGGCATAGCGACTCACCTGCAGATATGCGTCGAGATATGAGACCAGTTCACGCCATTTCATGGACGAAATGTTAACCGCAGTGCGCCTGGGAGCGCTTCACATCTGGAGATACGAGCTGCGCCAGCAGCTTTGCGAGAAACTCATCTCTTTTCAAACAACACAAACGGTCCGTTCTCGCCGATGAATTGGTAATTCGCTTCAACGTAGCGATTGATCTCTGGCAGCGATTTCCACGTCTCGATGAAACGCGCTTCGAGGTAGGGGAAACCGTCCTTGGTAAGAATGAAGTAACGCGGCGGGTTGCGCGTCAGTTCATCCAGATAAATCTGTGCAAGCGCAGCGCGCATCTGCGAATCGCGCGCTTCTGCCGCCCAACGCACATATGGAAAGCGCGTCGCGTTTGGCAACTGCGACAAAAAATACACATCCGGCGCGTCGCTGAATATGGCGATGCGGTCGCCGGCGCGCGCATTCTGGCGCAGAAATTCAGCCATCTGCCACATCGGCGCTTCACGCGATTGCAGGTAGAGCGACGCCGGCGTCTCGCGTCGCACAATCATGTTGTCATAGCCATCGCGCATCCACGGCCACAGCGCAGCCAACATGCCGGCCGCCACCAAGATTACGGCGCCGGCAGCGCCGAAACGCGCCCAGCGCGGCATACTCAGCGCCAGCGTCGCGCCGGCCAGCAGCGCCATCGGCGGCAGCCAGATGATGAAGTGATAGCGATATGAATGTCCCTGCCAGATGTTTAGCAAGACCGCAATCAACAGCCAACCGGCCAGCAATGCGCCGGCCTTGCGCTGCGCCCGATTGATGAGCGCGCCCAGCGCGCCGATCATCACGAGCAGCATGAGGATGGGATAGCCGCGCCCGAGCCATTCCACCTGCGGCACGGTGTCTTTGAAGCCGGCGGTGGGCGTGCTGCCAATGCGCACAAAGGCGTCGACCTCGATCACAAACAAACCCGTCAGCCAGTGCCAGCGCTCGGCCAGCGGCACATTGTTGAATTGCGTGAGGGCGTAGCGCAGGTGCAGCAGCCAATCCGGCCATGCGCCGGTAAGGAGAATGAGCAGCACGCCGCCGAAGAGGGCCGCGCCTGCGCCGAGCAGCAGCGCGCCGGCCAGTTTCACGCCATCGCGCCTGCGCTCCACCCACCACAACCACAGCGCCAGAAACGGCGCGAAGATGGCAAAAGGGTATTTGAACCAGAACAGCGCGCCGGCGAGGATGCCGCTCAAAATCGCATATCGAGCGCCAAGCGATGAACGCTGGGTTGCGATCCATGTCAGCAAGGCAGCCAGCACGAAGAGCAGGTTGGCAAAACCCTCAGCCTGCGCATGGCTCCAGTAATTCAGTGTCAGGTTCATCAGCCACAGCAGCGCGCCGGCAACGAGCGCAGGCAACCACTGGCCAAACATGCGTCGCGCCAGCACAGCCACCCCGATGCACGTCGCTGCAATCCACAGCAGGTTGAAGGTCTGAATGGCCGCCGGCGCCGGTGAGAGCAGCGTGGGAATCGCGTAGAGCATCGGCGTGAGCGGACCGCGCGCATCCCAGCAATCACGGAAGAATACGCCACCGCGCCGCAGCACATCGGCGCACGCAGCAAAGGCGCTTTGATCGAACCACAATGGATAGCCGATCTGTTGAAAGCTCGTCAGCAGCATCAGCAGCGCCATGCCGAGGGCAAAGAGGGTGAGTGGGAGTCGCCGGCGCACGCATCACTCCTTGCGCCTGAACAGCAAAAACGGTCCGTTCTCGGCTTCATATTGGTAATGCGCCTCAACGTAGGTGTGCAAAGCTTCAAGGCGCTTCCAGTCATCGATGTGCCGCACACCCTGCCACGGATAGTCATCCTTCGTGATGATGAAGTATTTGGGCTGGTTGCGCTGCATCCCCTCAAGAAATTGCCGGCCAAAGGACTCGTTCGTGCGCGAGCCATGCGCCGGCGCCCACACGTCGGCAAACGGGAAACGCGTGGCATTGCGCCGGTCGCTCAACATGTAGACCCACGGTGCATCGGCAAACAGGGCGATGCGGTCGTCGAGCGCCGTGTGTGCATCGATGTAATCGGCCGCCAACAATTGCGGCGCAACGCGGCTTTCGAGGTGAATCTCACGCAGCGATTTGCCTTGCGCAATCACATTCGTGTAAGCGTCATTCACCCAGGGCAGCATGCGCAGGCCAAGCAGGGCGAAGGCGGCTGCAGCAAGGGCGATCGCAAAGACGCCGGCGACCCGACGCCAGCCGCGCTCGCGCAGCCAAAGCAGGCCGGCAGCCACACCAGCGCCGGCGGCCATTGCCACCGGTGCGTGCAAAATAGTGAAGTGATATTGCACATACTTCGCCTGCCACGCCACCACACCCAGGCCGGCGATGAACACCAGCAGCACATACAGCCAGCCGATCTTGCCCTCACTCCAGTCCTCTTCCGAAGCGAGAGGCTGGCGGCGCTTGCTCACCCTCGCCGCCAGCCCGATTCCTGCCAGCACAAACAACAAGGGAAACCCGCCACCCAAAAACGTCATCTGTTGCACGGTAGCCTTGTAGTCACCTGTCAGATCGGCGCCGTTGTCGGTGAAGCGCCACAGGAACTGCACGACTTCAGGAAAAGTGCGCGGCGGGCCAAGCGGGAACAGCTCACGAAAAACGCCGGCCTGCTCGACCAGCGCGGGGATGCCGCCGGCGAGCGCAAAATACAACAGCCCTGCCGCAGCGACGATGACGACGCCGGCGCTATAAGTCAAGCCACGCGCCAGCACGATTCTGAATCCCCTCTCGCGCAGCCACACGTGCATGAGCAGCGCGAGGCCAATGGCAACGATGAACAGCGCAAAGGTGTATTTGAACCACAACAACATGCCAGCGCAGATGCCGGCCAGCACTGCATCTCGATTGATGTGTGCTGCATTGACGCGCGCACTCTTCCACGCCAGCAACATCGCCAGCACGATGAACAGATTTGAAAACGTCTCAGCCTGGTTCATCGACCAGAAGTTGATGCCGGCATAGATCAACCAGTAGAGCGCGCCCGCCGGCCATGCTGCCAGCGGGTGAAACATGCGCGCCGTCGCAATCCCAACCAGCACCGCCGTGAGTGCCTGCCACAACAGCACAAAGGCCGTGACGCCGACAGTGGTGAATGACAGACTGAGCGGAATGGCGTAGAGCGCCATCACGCCCGGCCCCTTGCTCTCAAAGCAATCGCGGATCGGCACACCGCCGCGCCGGATCACGTCGGCGCAGGCCGAATAGATGCCCTGATCGTGGCCGAAGGGATAGATCAACTGCGGCGCGGCGAGGGCGGCGAGTGCAAGGATGGCGATGATGGCGAAAGCGATGAGCGCGACGCGCTGTGGTGTGCCGGCGATAAACGACATTGCGCAAATTCTATCGTCTGAAACCAGTAGAATGCCGGCGATGGCTGTCTCACCGCCCTTCGCCCCCAACGAAACCGCCTGCACTGCCTTGCAGTTGCCGCGCATGGCGCGCATCACCGCCATCCAGCGCGAGACGCCGCTGGTGAAGACGTTTGTGTTCGACACCGACATCGACGCGCAGCCTGGCCAGTTCATCATGCTGTGGCTGCCCGGCGTGGATGAGAAGCCGATGAGCATCGCCGGCATGCGACCGCTCACGATCAGCGCCGCGAAGGTGGGGCCGGCGACGACGGCGTTGCATGCGCTGAACGCAGGTGACTGGGTTGGCTGGCGCGGGCCATTTGGCAAGCCATATCAGCTTGAGCGCGAGCGACATGCGCTGATGGTCGCCGGCGGCTACGGCAGCGCGCCGCTCTTTGCGCTGGCAAAGCAGGCGCTGGCGAATCATATGCGCGTCACAGTCGCCATCGGTGCGCGCATCGCCGACGAGTTGCTGTATGCCGAGCGCTTCGCCGATCTCGGCGTCGACTTGCTGCTCAGCACCAACGATGGCTCGCGCGGCACGCGCGGCTTTGTGACAGATGCCATCGTGCAGCACGGCGCGCTGCACGATGCTGAATGCACGGTGTATGCATGCGGTCCCGAGCCGATGCTGGTGGCGTTGCACGCGCTATGCCGCCGGCGCAACTGGCATGGTCAGCTCAGCGTGGAGCGCTACATGAAGTGCGGCTTTGGCGTCTGCGGCCAGTGCGCGCTGGATGACTTGCTGGTATGCGTGGATGGGCCCGTAATGTCGCTCGACCAGCTTGACGGAAAGCAGGATTTCGGCCGCTGGCATCGCGGCCAAACCGGCCGCAAATTCGAGATTTGAACCATGTTGATCATCAAAAATGGCACGCTGGTGAGCAGCGCCGGCTTGCGCGAGGCCGATGTGCTGATCGACGGCGAGCGCATCGCCGAGGTCGCGCCGGCGCTCGCAACGCAATATCCCAGTGTGGAAGCCGTCGATGCCGCCGGCTTGCTCGTCTTCCCGGGCCTCATTGACCCGCATACACATCTGCGCGAGCCGGGCGGCGAGCACAAGGAAGATTTTTTCAGCGGCACTTGCGCGGCGCTGGCCGGCGGCGTGACGACCGTGTTCGCCATGCCCAACACCGCACCGGCGGTGATCGACGCTGCCTCGCTCGACCATACGCTTTCGCTGGCAGCGAGCAAGGCTGTATGCGACTTCGGTCTCTTTCTGGGCGCAACAAACACCAACGCGCAGCTCAAAATCCAGAACCCGCAACTGCGCGAATGCGGCCTGAAGATCTATATGGGCAGCAGCACGGGCGACTTGCTGGTGGAGCATTTCGCCGAGCAATACGAACACTTCACGCATTATCCGCACGAGCGCGTGATTGCGGTGCATGCCGAGCATGAGCCGGCGGTGCGCTACTTCGCACAGCACGGGCAGCGCCGGCCACCCATTTGCGCTGAATTGGAGACCGCCCGCGCCGTGGCGATGGCCGCGCAGTGCAATCGCAGGTTGCACATCTGCCATCTCAGCACGCGCCGCGAAGTCGAGATCGTCGCCGCAGCCAAAGCGCGCGGCGTGCCAGTAACCTGCGAGTATTCGCCCCATCATCTGTTTTTATCGACGGATGCCTTTCGACAAGGGGGCAAGAGGCGCTCCCTCCCTTCTCTGTACGAGATGAATCCGCCCTTGCGCGATCCGCAGCATGTCGCATTTTTGTGGCAGCATTTGCAGGCAGCTGACTGCATCGCAACGGATCACGCGCCACACACGATGGACGAAAAGCGCAGCGCGAAGCCGCCGATGGGCACACCCGGGCTGGAGACCATGCTGCCGCTGCTGTTGACCGCCGCGCACGAGGGCCGGCTCTCGCTGCAAGACATCGCGCGCCTATGCTGCGAGGGGCCGGCAGACATCTATCGCATTCCACGCAAAGGTAGAATGGAGCGCGGCTGCGATGCCGACCTCACGCTGGTTGACCCGAACGACGCATGGATCATCGGTGAACGACCGCTGTTCACCAGATGCAACTGGACGCCGTTTGCTGGCTGGCCGGCGCATGGTTCGGTCAAGCAAGTGTTTGTGCGCGGCCGGCTCGCCTTTGCCAACGGCGCAATCGTGGCCGAAAGGGGCTGGGGCAAGCGCGTCGAAAATTGACTCAGCACTTGGGACTTTAAACTGCTTACTCGGATGACCCGCTCGCTCACCTCCCCCACTGCCAACCGCGTGCTGGTGCTGATGGCGCTGCTGGCGCTCACGCCGGTGCTGTTGCTCGTGGTGGAGTTGCCGACGCGCAACCTGTCGTTGAATTTTCTCGGTTCGGCGCTCAGCATCCAGCTCGGCACCGACTCGCTGCTGATTTTGTTCTTGCCGGTGATCGCCATCGCTGGCACCGATTGGGTGCTGCGCGACCATCCCGAAGTGCAAGCCGGCGAAGTGCCATTTTTGTTTCCGTTTTGGATGGCGCCCGGGCTGGCTGCGCTGGCGCTGGGTTTGTTGCTCGCGCGCATCCCGGCGTGGCTGTTGTGGATCGCAGTGTTGTTGATCGGCGTGGTTTTGATCGGCATCCTCGTGCAGGCTGAATACATCACCATCTCGCCCAATGCGCCCTCCTATGCCATCGCCCGCCTCACAGTCACTGGCCTGAGCTACCTCATCGCATTTGGTTTGTTCACGCTGATCTACAGCACACGCACGCGCAGCGTCCTGAGCGCCGGCACCATCACCCTGGTGGCGATTGCGCTCTCGCTCGACCTGCTTGCACCGCACATCATCGGGTTGAAGCCGGCTGCACTGCACGCAGCCATCATCGGCTGGCTGGTGGGACAGGCGACATGGGCGCTGAACTACTGGAACGTGTCGAACTGGAGCGCCGGCGTCATTTTGATGGCGCTGTTCTACGTCACCGTCGGCCTCGCGCAGCAATCATTTCAGGGCCGGCTCACGCGCAATGTGCTGATCGAGTTTGCGGTTGTCACCCTCATCGCCTGCGCTGTGGCGTGGCAACTGGCAAACGTGCGATGAAACACAAAAGGCAAAAGCAGCGATGATTTGCTCCTGGCAGAATATCCAACACGCCGGTTTTTGCGCATGCGGCGAGGTCAGCCAATAGCGATTATCAAATCACTCAGCACTCAGAACTGATATGTCAGACGCAGCACTGGTCATCGGGGCAGCAAACTTCGACATCAAGGGGCGCATGTTGCACGCGCCCGTCATCACGTCGTCCAACTCATCGGCCATTCGCACCAGCTTCGGCGGCGTGGCGCGCAACATCGCCGAAAATCTGGCGAAGCTCGGCACGCCAGTGACGTTGCTCACGGCGGTCGGCGATGACTACGCCGGCGAAGACATCCTCAGCGATGCCGCTGACGTCGGCATCGACGCCTCGCGCGCCATCATTGCTGAGGGCGAAACCACCGGCACCTACCTCGCCGCGCTTGATCAGGGCGGCGACCTCTTCCTCGGCCTCGATGACCTGCGCGTGCTGAGGCACATCACGCCGGATTACCTGCGCCTGAACCGCGATGCCTTTCGCGAATGTGGCATTGTCGCTTTCGATCTCAACCTGAGCGAAGCGGCGATGCTGACCGCCATTCAGATGGCGCATGAATATAACAAGCCAGTGTGTGTAGATCCGACCAGCACGGTGCTGGCCGGCCTGCTGCGCCCGCACCTGCCGATGGTCAACATCATCACGCCGAACATCGCCGAGGCCGAGGCCTTGCTGCGCTGTCCACCGATCATGAATGCGAATGACGCGCAAGTCGCAGCGCGGCAACTGGTGGCGAATGGTGTTGAGGTGGCAGTGATCACGCAGGCCGAAAGCGGGGCGTGCTACGCCACCGAAAGCGAGAGCGGTCAGTTTCCTGCCTTGCGCGTGGACATCGTGGACACCACCGGCGCCGGCGATGCGCTCACCGCTCTGGTCATCTTCGGCCAGCTCAACGGCTTGTCGATTGGCGACTCGTTGCAACTCGGCTTGCGCGCAGCGGCGCTTTCGCTGCGCTCTCCCGAAACCGTTGCGCCAGAACTCAGCCTCGACCGGCTGTACAGCTTTGGCGACGAGCCGCGATGAGCAGTATCGACGCGGAATTCCTCTCAAAACAGGGGCGCAAAGGTGCGTAGTCGCAGCGATGCACTTTTTTGCCTGCGTTAGCGCCCTCCGCCTTAGCATCAAAAATCTGTGGACACAACATTTAACGACAAGAATGCAGTTTTAAGGCTGCCCGAATTTCGCGCGCTGCTCGGCTCGCGGCTGGCCAGCGCGTTGGGGCGCTCCATGCTCGCCACGGTCATCGGCTTTCAGGTCTATACCATCACGCGCGACCCGCTCGCGCTCGGCTGGCTCGGTTTGGCCGAAGCGATTCCGGCGCTCAGCCTTGCACTGTTTGGGGGTCATTTTGCCGACCGGCACGACCGCCGGCGCATCGTCATCATCACCGGCATCGCCTCATCCATCTGCATGCTGATGCTGATGGCGCTATCGCTCACCACCGCCAACATGACGCTGCTCGCCATCCTTGGCGTGGTGTTCATCGCCGGCATCGCCTCGGGCTTTTCGTCGCCGGCGATGTCGGCCTTCGAGATGCAAGTGATCCCCCTGGAGCATTACGCCACAGGCGCGTCGTGGCAGAGCAGCATGTGGCAGGCTGGCGCGATTTTGGGGCCAGCCATCGGCGGTTTCGCCTACGCCTTCCTTGGACCTGCCAACACCTACCTCGTCATTGCCATCCTGGTTGCCATCTCGGTCGCGTGCATCTGGGTGATTGCGCCAAAGCCGCTGCCGGAATTCCACCAAGAAGAGACCATGCGGGAGAGTCTGTCGAAGGGTGTGCGCTTCGTCTTCAAGAACCAGTATCTCGTCGGCTCGATGGCGCTTGACCTATTCGCGGTGCTATTTGGCGGCGCGATGGCAATGCTGCCGATTTTTGCAGAGGAGATTCTGAAGGTTGGGCCGGTCGGCCTTGGCTTCTTGCGCATGGCGCCCTCGGTGGGGGCGCTGGGGATCATGTTGCTGGCCACCCGCCGGCCGCCCACGCATCGCGCTGGCCGCAACTTGCTGGTGTGCGTCGCCGGCTTCGGCGTCAGCATGATCGTGTTTGCCCTGTCGCAAAACTTCTGGCTGTCGTTGCTTGCGCTGTTCTTCAGCGGCGTGACCGACGGCATCAGCATGATTATCCGCAGCGTGATCGTGCGCGTGATGTCGCCGGAAGACATGCGCGGCCGCGTGGCGTCGGTGAGCATGGTGTTCATCGGCGCATCGAACGAAATCGGCGCATTGGAAAGCGGCGTGGCAGCGCGCCTGCTGGGCGCGGCGCCAAGCGTATTCTGGGGCGGCGTGCTGACGCTGGTCGTGGTGAGCGCGACAGTGCTGGCAGCGCCCAAGCTGCGCCGGCTGAAGTTTGATGCCCAGCAGAATGTGATCGAAGAAGGGGCGATTGTGACCGCGCCGGCGAAGTAAGAGCGATTGCCGGCTGCCCTGCAACGCGCATCGGATGCATCCGTGCGCTTCGTGCAAATCGCAGCCGCTTCTACAATTTGCAGAGCATGGACGCAACAACCTTAAACGAACTTCATCGCCGCGTCGAGGCGCAGCGCGGCAACATCATTCAATTCATGCGCGACCTGTGCGCCATTCCCAGCATGGAGTCGCAAATCGAGGCCGTCGGCGAGCGCTGTGCGCAGGAGATGCGCAAGCTCGGTTTTGACGAAGTGCGCCTCGACGTTCAGGGCAACATCCTTGGTCGCGCCGGCACAGGGGCAAAAACCATCGTCTTCGACTCGCACATCGACACTGTTGGCATCGGCGACCGCTCGCAGTGGGGCTGGGATCCCTTCGAAGGCAAGATCGAAGATGGCGTGTTGTATGCGCGCGGCGCGTGCGATGAAAAAGGCAGCACCCCCGGCATGATCTATGGCATCGCAATCGCGCGCGACCTTGGTCTGCTGAATGGCTGGACGGCGTGGTATTTTGGCAACATCGAGGAATGGTGCGACGGCATCGCGCCCAACATCTTCGTTGAAGTCGACCCACAGATTCGCCCTGACGCTGTCGTCATCGGCGAGCCGACGAAAATGCAGGTGTATCGCGGTCACAAGGGGCGCGTAGAGATGAAGGTGACGGCGAAAGGCAAGAGCGCACATGCTGCCAGCAACTTCCTCGGCATCAATGCCATCTACAAGCTGCTGCCCATCATCGCCGGCGTCCGCGACCTCGACCCCGCGCTGCGCTCGCACGAGTTTCTCGGCAAAGGCACGATCACCGTCAGCGACATGCGCGTCAGCACCGTCAGCATCAACGCGGTGCCGGATGAGGCAACGATCTTCATCGACCGTCGCGTGACCTTTGGCGATACCGTGGAAAGCGCATTGGCCGAAGTGCAGGCAATCATCGACGCGAGCGGCGAGCGCGATGTGACGCTGGAGATGCTGACCTACGACGAGCCAAGCTGGAACGGCTATCGCTTCAAGCTCGATAAATACTTTCCGGCGTGGGCGCATGACGAATCACACCCGCTGGTCAGCGCGGCGCTGGCGACGACCGAGGCGGTGTTTGGGCAGCGCGCCGGCACCGGCAAATGGGCCTTCAGCACAAATGGCACTTACTGGGCCGGCAAGGCTGGAATTCCCTCCATCGGTTTTGGCCCTGGCGACGAAGTCTACGCGCACAGCGTGCTGGATCAAGTGCCGCTCGACGATGTGGTGCGCGCGACTGCGTTCTATGCCGCGCTGCCGGCGTTTATTTCACAACCGTCGTAAGGGCATCCGACGAACGCCCTTCGTCCAGAGACGTCCATTTATCAGGAGCAACATGGCAACACCCAAAAAGAAAGCCGCAAAGAAAACCACCCGCCGCAGGCCAGTGGATTTGACCGGTCGTGATTTCATCAGCGATCTCGATTTCTCCGTCGAAGAGACCGAGGCCGTGCTGGAGCTCGCCGCACAGTTGAAGAAGGAATATCGCGCCGGCAAGCCGCACCCCCTGCTGCGTGACAAGACGCTGGCGATGCTGTTTTTCTTTACCAGCACGCGCACGCGCGGCTCATTCGAGGCCGGCATGGCGCAGCTCGGCGGCCACGCCGCTTTCATCGACAGCGAGACCACGCAGATTCATCACGGCGACACAGCCAAGGAGATCGGACAGATTTTTGGTCGCTACTTCGATGGCATCGCCATTCGCCAATGCGACTGGAATTTCGGCAACAAATACATCAATGAGGTGGCGCAGCACAGCCCGGTGCCAGTCCTGAACATGCAGTGCGACGTGTATCACCCCTTTCAGATCCTGGCCGACCTGCTCACCATTCGCGAATGCAAGGGCAAGAACCTTAAAAAGAAGAAGATCGCGGTAAGTTGGGCCTATGCTGCCAGCTACCAGAAACCAATCAGCGTGCCGCAGTCGCTGATCATTCAGATGGCGCGCTTTGGCATGGATGTAGTGCTGGCGTATCCGCCGGAATACAAGCTGATGCCGGAGATTCTGGCGCAGGCCGAAGCCGGCGCGCAGGCCGGCGGCGGTTCTTTCCGCATCACGCACGACATGGACGACGCCTTCGCCGATGCCGACGTGGTGTATCCGAAGTCGTGGGGCTGCATGCTGACGACGAGCGATTTGCAAGAGAGCGCAGCCATCGGCAAGCGATACACTTCATGGATTTGCGATGAGCGGCGCATGACGCTGGCGAAGCAGGATGCAATCTACATGCACTGCCTGCCGGCGGATCGCGGCCTTGAAGTGACTGATGCCGTGATCGACGGGCCGCAATCGGTGGTCTACGAAGAGGCCGAAAACCGCCTGCATGTGCAGAAGGCAGTGATGGTAAAAACGATGGGGAGGAAGGTGCTGCGCGCGAAGTGACGCGCGTGTTGCACGCTGCGGAAAAACAAGAGGGTCGGAGCGATTAGAGCGCTCCGACCCTTCTCTATTTCCATTCGCCGCATCTGGAGATGCAGCTTGCGCGTATGGGCGCAAGCTGCACACTCAAAATTCTGCATTCTCAATTCATCGCCCGTAGGTCGCGGTCATCTGCTTCAAGCGCGCCTTCACGTCGTCGGTCAGCATGTCCCAGGTGAAGCGCCAGTCCCAATTGCCGCCGGCGCGGCCCGGGTAGTTCATGCGCGCTGCGCTGCCCAGCCCCATCGCATCCTGCAACGTCACCACGATGGTGTCGGCCACCGACATCATCAGCAGGCGAATGAGGTCCCAGTGAATCTCGTGACCATCGGTGCCGGTGTAATCCAGCACCTGTTTGCGCGGCTCGGGGTCGAGTTTCTCGAACCAGCCAACAGTGGTGTCATTGTCGTGCGTGCCAACATAGGCCACCGTATTGCGCACGTAGTTGTGCGGCAGGAAGTTCGATGATGTGTCGGCCACAAACGCGAACTGCAACACGCGCATCCCCGGGAAACCCAACCCATCGCGCAGCGCCTCCACCTCAGGCGTGATCACGCCGAGGTCTTCGGCAATGACCGGCAGGTCGCCCAGTGCGTCTTTGATCGCGTCGAACAGCGCCTTGTTTGGCCCCTTCACCCATTGGCCGTTCATGGCTGTCGGCTCGGAAGCCGGCACTTCCCAATATGCCTCGAAGCCGCGGAAATGATCGACGCGGACGAAATCGAACAGGGCGAATGCGCTGCGGCAGCGCTCGATCCACCACGCGTAGTCGGTCTTCGCCATCTCGTCCCAGCGATAGAGCGGATTGCCCCAGCGCTGGCCGGTGGGGCTGAAGTAGTCCGGCGGAACGCCGGCAACCACCGTGGGATTGCCGCGCTGATCGAGATAAAACAAATCGCGATGCGACCACACATCCGCGCTGTCATAGGCCACAAAGATCGGGATGTCGCCCATGATCTTGATGCCCTTGTCATTTGCGTACTGCTTCAGCGCGTGCCACTGGTTGAAGAACTGGAACTGGTAATACTTCTGCTTCTGGATCTCATTTGCCAGCCGCGTGCGCGCGCGGCTCATAGCGGTTGGCGCGCGGCGGGCAATGTCGTCTTCCCATGCATTCCACATCACGCCGGCGTGCGCATCCTTCAGCGCCATGAACAGCGCATAATCCTCCAGCCAGCCGGCATGCTTTGCGCAGAATTTCTCGAAGGCCTCGTGCTGCGCCGCCGAGCCATATTGGGTGAAATGCACGAAGGATTTGTGCAAGATCTCGTGCTTGAAGTCGATCACGTCGCCATAGGCAACTTTGTGGTCGTCGAACGCCGGCGCGTCCTTCAGATCAGCCGCATCCAGCGCATTCTCGCGCACCAGGCGGTCAAAGTTGATGAGCAGTGGATTGCCGGCAAAGGCCGAGAAGCACTGATACGGTGAATCGCCGTAGCCGGTCGGTCCAAGCGGCAGCACCTGCCAAAGCTTCTGACCGGCCTCCGCCAGCATGTCGACGAAGGCATAGGCGTGCTCGTTGAATTCGCCGATGCCATACTTGCCCGGCAACGAGGTTGGATGAAGCAGAATGCCGCTGACTCTTTGCATGGATGATGTGGTGCAGGCGCGACGCAACATCGAGTTGCATTGCGCTTGATTTCGTCTAACCGATTGACCGTGCGCTATTGTAATGGACATTGCCCAAAGAGATCGACCTGTTGAAAAGCCGGCCAACCAAAATACAATCACAGTCATGAGCAACACACTCGACCCCAAACGAACCGTTGCCGAACTGCAAGACCTGCGCGCCCGCACCAGCGATCCCAACACCGGTGGCGCAATGCGCGTGGCGTGGACCGACACCTGGCTGGATGCGCGCAAGTGGCTGCGCGAAAAGCTCGAACAGATGCCACTGGAAATACACAACGACGAAGCTGGCAACACCTGGGCCACCTTGAAGGGCCGCAGTAAAAAGGAATTGCTCATCGGCGGCCACATGGACAGTGTGCCGCATGGCGGCTGGTTGGATGGCTGCCTGAATGTGCTGGCCGGCGTCGAGGTGTTGCGCCGGATCAACGCGCAATACGCTGGCAAGCCGCCAGTCACGGTGCGACTGGTCGATTGGGCGGATGAAGAGGGCGCGCGCTTTGGTCGCAGTTTGCTCGGCAGCAGCGCATGCGCCGGCGTGAACTTCGAGCCGGACGTGGAGCGCAACCGCAAGGACAAGGATGGCATCACGCTCGAAGATGCCCTGAAGCGCTGCGGCGTGAATATCGACGCGATGCGCAAGAGCCACAAGGAATTGAAAAATGCAGCGGCGTATCTCGAACTGCATATCGAACAAGGGCCGGTGCTGGAAAGCATGAAACTGCCGCTCGGCGCGGTGCTTGGCACTTTTGGGGTGGAGCGCCACGCGATCAAGTTCACCGGCCAGGCCGCGCACAGCGGCAGCACGCCGATGGACAAGCGGCGCGACGCGCTGGCCGCGGCGGCAAAACTGGCGCTGGAAATTCGCCCCATCGCGAACAAATTCAGCGGGGTGTGCACCATGGGCAGCGTGGTGACGAAGCCGGGCATCGTGACAGCGGTGGTGGGGGAATGTGACGTCACACTCGACCAGCGCGCCCTAAGCGCGAGCAAACTGGCCGGCATGTATAAGGCCGCGCAGAAAGCCAGCCGGCAATTTGCGAAGGAAGAAAAATGCGGGGTGGCGTGGAGTCGCATCTGGAACATCGAGCCAATTCTGTTCAACAAAGACTTGATTCGCATGTGCCATGAGGCATGCGAAGAGGTCGCCGGCAAGGGACAGGCGCACAAGTTGCCGAGCGGCCCGCTGCACGACGCAGCAGAGGTGTCGCGCGCCGGCGTGCCGACGGTGATGATGTTCGTGCAGAGCCTGCGCGGCATCTCGCACAACCCCATCGAAGACACGAAGATCGAACATATCGAGATGAGCGTGCGCGCGCTCGATAGACTGGCCGACAAGGCAATGGCGTGGATTCAAAAAGCGCATTGAGCCATCGCGCAATCGCCTGACTGCGCGCAACGACTCGCTGGCTCAATGATTCAAACACCCAACCCCAAAACATGGATGAGCAACAAAAAATAGTGCAGGAGCGGTTTGGGCCAAATGCCGCCGCCTACGCCACCAGCCGCAATCACGCGCAGGGGCTAAGCCTGCAACGGCTGGTGGAATTGATGCAGCCGGCGCCAGACTGGCGCGTGCTGGATGTGGCAACTGGCGCCGGTCACGCCGCGCTGGCTTTTGCGCAACTTGTTCGCGAGGTCGTCGCCACCGACATCACGCCACAGATGCTGGCGCAGGCCGAGCAACTCGCCAGTGAACGCGGCATCACCAACCTGAAAACCGAAATTGCTGACGCCGAGCGATTGCCTTTCAGCGCTGCGTCCTTCGACGCCGTGACCTGTCGCATCGCGCCACATCACTTCAACGAGGTGCAGCAGTTCGTAAATGAGTGCGCGCGGGTGTTGAGGGCCGGCGGCCTGCTCGGCATTGCCGACAACATCGCGCCGGAAGATGCGGCTGACGCAAAATACATCGACGATTTTGAGATCCTGCGCGATCCCAGCCACACGTGCTGCCTGTCGCCCAGCGCCTGGAAGACGTGCTTCGCCAACGCCGGCCTGACGCTCTTGCACGAGGATCGCGTCGAAAAGCACGTCACCTTCGATGAGTGGTGCGGGCACCAAAAGACGCCGGCGGACGTGATGGCGCAATTGCGTGAAGTGCTGCTGAATGCGCCAGCCGGCGTGAAGGCGCACCTCAAGCCGACCTTCATCGATGGCGTGCTGCATTTCTCGATGGTCGAAGGCATCTTCGTTTGCAGAAAGTAAAAAGCCTCCTGGGAATCAGTCACTGGCCTTGCGCAGAGGTCAGCAATCGCTCAATAAGGCGCACAGCCGCAAGGGAAAAGATCCTTGCAGTTGTGCGCCATTGCGAGGGGTGTCTACGCAAGGGGAGTGCGCAATCGACCAGCGCCGCGCAATGAGCGAGTGAACCGCAACCACCGATTCCCCAGCTATTTCTTGCGCTTCTTCTTCGGCTTGGGCGCAGTCGAAATCACCTTGCGCACAGTCGTGCCGCCGATGAGCTTGCTGCCGTCCAGCGCCGTGAGATCCTTGTTCCAGTCAACCTGCGCGGCTGCTTTCTTGCCAATCTGCACCAGCTTCGGCACGGCGGCGATGTTGTCCATGCCGATCTCCTCACCCATATCGACGTTGTAGCGCAGGGTGTGCATGCCCTGTGATTTGTAGTGGCGGTCGATCAATTCGGTCTGCTGCTCCGCCGGCTCTTCCAACAGTTCGCCCACCACCCACAGCGCCCAATCGGCCAGGTTCACCGGCGCATTCACCTTCTTGTAGAAGCCGGTGCCGAGCGAGACGACAGTCGTTCGCGCCGGCGGATATTTGTCCTCCGGCATGCGCTCCTGCGATTCCACGCATGCCACATAGGCCGGATTGCCGGCGATGCTGACGCCGCCATCCACGCACACGCCCACGCCCGGCACATTCCACGGCTCGAAGAACGTCGGCGCGGCAGCAGAGGCCGCGATGCAGTCGGCCAGTTTGAGCTTGCCAAATTGCTTGCCGTTCACTGCGTTGTCCTTCACAAAGTAGAAAGGCCTGCCATCACTTACGCGCACCGCCGTGAGCAAAATATCAATCGGCACCTCGTTCATCTTCGGATCGCCGATCTTCTCCTTGATCAAGTCGACCATCGGCTGCATGCGGTAGCGGAACGCGCCAAGCCGCAGGATCCAATCGAGCGGGTTGAATTGGAAAACGCGATCATTCAAGTCAATGTAGATTTGCAGCGTCTCCTCTGCTGTCAACCCCATCGCCAGCGCGCCGCTGATGATGGCGCCGGTGGATGTGCCGGCCATCAGCGAGAAGAAATCGCGCGAGCGCACTTTGAGTTGCCTCTCCAGCTCAATCAAGAAGCACAGTGGAATGATGCCCCGAATGCCGCCGCCATCGATGGCGAGAATGCGTTTGCGATCCATATTTTCCCTCCTGAGCAAAATGACCCACCCAAATTGTCCGCCGCCGCCGCACAATGTCAAAAGGGCATCCACAGCCGGATTCTCACAAGCGGCTGCGACGGAACGCGCATGGAAATCACCGGCGAATATCGTGGGCTACAAGTAGAATGCGCAGAGTGGACTAAAGGATGCAGCACATCGCGTCCTTGATGCTCCCCAATGCCGCCACAACATATCGTCTCGTCGACCATGAGGCATTCCCACAACACGCGCCATGAATCCAGACAGCCATCGATTGAATCTGCCCATCGTCCAGATGCTCCGCGATGAGTTTCGCGGGTATTCGCGTTCCACTTTCCAGAAAGATCTGCTCGCCGGCCTGACGGTGGCAGCAGTTGCACTGCCGTTGGCGCTGGCCTTCGGCATCGCATCGGGCAGCACGCCGGCCGCCGGCTTGGTCACGGCCATCCTCGCCGGCATCATCATCGGCGGTCTGTCTGGCTCGCCATTCCAGATCAGCGGACCGACCGGCGCGATGTCGGCGGTGTTGATCATCGTCGCCAACCAGCATGGCGCGCAGGCGCTATTCACGGTGGGGTTGATGTCTGGCATCATGATCCTGCTGGTCGGCATCTTCAAGCTTGGGCGCACGGTGCTGCTCATCCCGCGGCCAGTCATCACTGGCTTCACCAGCGGCATCGCCATCATCATCTTCGTCGGCCAGTTGGGCAACCTGTTCGGCGCCAACGTTGCGCCGGCAGAAGTGCCGCCGCTCACAGCGATGGGCGTGAGCGATGAGAGCACCATCTTGAAGTTGCTGGGTTTTTTGCGTTTCGATTACCCCATCAACTGGCAAACGGTGATCATCGCCGCCGGCGTCATGGCGGTGATGTTTCTGCTGCCAAAGCAGATTGCGCGGCGTATTCCAGGCGCGTTGCTCGGCCTGATCATCACCACGACTCTCGTGTTCGTGCTGGGTTGGCAGGCGCCGATGATCGGCGTCATCCCGAACTCGATTTTGCTGGATACGCGGCTGGCGTTCGATGCGAATGTGCTGCTGAAGATGCCACAACTGATCACGCCAGCGCTCAGCGTGGCTGCGCTCGGCGCAATTGAGTCACTGCTGTGCGGCGCAGTGAGCAGCAAGGCCACCGGCAAGAAGATGGATGGCGACCAGGAATTGATCGGGCAAGGCATCGGCAACATGATCATTCCGTTCTTTGGCGGCGTGCCGGCCACTGCCGCCATCGCCCGCACCAGCGTCGGCATCGCCAGCGGCGGACAGACGCGTATGATGAGCATCGTGCATGGCGTGACGCTGCTGCTGTGCGCGCTGCTGCTGGGGCCGGTGCTGGCGCATGTGCCGATGGCTGCGCTGGCCGGCGTGCTGATGGCGACGGCAATTCGCATGAACGAGTGGGGTGAGATTCGCTGGATGTTTCGCCATCGCTTCAAGAGCGCCATCGCGCTGTTCTTTGTCACCATGTTCGCCACCGCACTGCTGGACCTGACGCAGGCCATCATCATCGGCGTCGGCTTGAGCGCGCTGTTCTACGTTTATCGCTCCAGCATCGTCACAGTGACGCGCAAAGACGTGGATGTGGAATTGCTGCAGGCGCGCGGACACGCCATCGACAGCACCCATCCCGACATTAGCGTGGCCTATGTCACCGGCCCGCTATTCTTCGCAGCCACGCAGGCATTCCATCGCGAATTCGACAACCATCGCGGCGACCGCGTGCTGATTTTGTCGATGCGCGGCGTGCCGCTGATTGACGTGAGCGGGCTGGAGTTGATCGAGGAAGTGCTGGAGCGACAGAAGCGTTGCGGCGGCGAGTTGATGCTGTGCGCGGTGCAGCCGGCGGTGAAGCGCATGCTGGATCGCTCGCGACTGACGGAGGAGATCGGCGAGCACAACATCTTCTGGGCAGCCGACGCGGCAATCCTTGAGGCAAACCGCCGGCTGGGGGTGAACTGATTTCAACGCGCAGGACAACCTCTGGCCTCTGTAATACCATTCGAGCAACATCGCAGAGCGTCTTGCGCGAATGTGATGAGCCTGCCATGAAAAGCGATCACCACGAGCAGGTGCAGGATCTGCTCAAAAACCTGGCCATGTTTGCCGATGTGCCTGATTCGGTCATCGCTATGCTGGCGGCGCATTGTGTCATCACCCACTACGCCAAAGATGCGCTGGTATTCGAGCAGGGCGACCCCTGCCATGGCGTCCGGTTTGTCTTGTCAGGTCGGGTCAAGATTATCTTTCAGGATGTCGACGGACGCGAAGTGATCCTGGAGATGATCCAGCCAGGCGAAGTATTTGGGGGTGGCGTGCTTTTTTTTGACCGCCAGCCGGCCACCGCCCGCACCGCCGAAGCTGCCATCCTGTGCAACTTGCCGCTCAATATCTATCAAGAACTCATCACGCAGCACGCCGGCGTTGCAATCCGGTTGCTGCGCATGCTGGGTCAGCGGCAATACTCCATGCTCAGGACTCAGGCCCTGATCGGCGAGCGCGTAGAACGACGCATCGCCCATATCCTGCTCATGCTGGCGGATCGTTGTGGCTATCCTGACCCCGAAGGCACGCTGATTGCCATGCCTCTTTCGCGGCAGGATCTGGCGGACATGGCCGGCACCACGCTCGAATCGGCCATTCGCGTTCTGTCTCGCTTTGCGCGAGAGAGGTGGATCCACACCGATCGCGGCGGCTACATCATCATTCAACAGCGCCAGCATCTGGCGGCAATTGCTCAGTCTGACTAGGCTGCTGGGTCAGGGCGATGCAACAAGCCGGCGATTTACCCTTGCAGGCCGGCGTTTCATGCGCAATCCACTCGCCGCAGTTGTGGCATCGCACGCCGCTCATGTAGCACCACACTTCCACCTCTGGCTCGCCGCAGTGCGGGCAGGTCACGTAATCTGGGTAGGGATCAGGCAACGGCAGGCAGGCGCGCTGCACAGCGCGCCTGCCTGCGTCGAGTGGTTGCGTTGCAGGCTGCGAAGACAAAGGCTCAACGCCTTTCTGCCCTTCCTGGTCAGGGTTTTCAGTCGCATCTGCCATGCAACGCTTCCTACTTCAATGGGAGCAGGTCCGGCCAGTTCGCTTGCCTACTTCAGCGTGCGGACGAAGGCGACGATGTCGGCCAGGTCCTGATCGCTGAGCGCGGGGTTGCCCCCCTTGGGCGGCATATCGACCTTGGTCGTATTGAGCGGATCGGTGGCCGGCCGCCCCTTCTTCAGAAAGTCGACTGCCTGCTGATCCGTCAAGTCGGCGATGAACTGGTTATTGTGCAAATCCTTGCCCAAGCCAGCCATGCCCTTGGCATCAGCGCCGTGGCACGAGGTGCAGGTCGTGCCAAATTTAGCCTTGCCATTTTCAACATTGCCGCCGAGGCTGCCCGCCGCCGTCGGCGCAACGGTAGGCGCAGCTGCCCCTCCACCACCACAGGCCGCGAGTAATGCCACTGTTGCCAGGGCGATGGCTGGAAGAAAGATTCGTCGATTCATGTGTGTGTTGTCTCCTTGAAAAACTAGAATAACGGTGAACGATGGCCTGTTAGGGCCTGTTAATGCAGGCGCACATGCACGTCGGCGCGCATTTCATCAAAGTTGAGCACCCTGCCGCCGGCCTTTGTGGCGTAAGCCTCTGCATCGGCCTTCACGGCGAAGGCAGCCAGCCCATGCCCCATTGGGGACTTGATGCCGTCACTATGCACGTAAAACGCCGGCTCAGCGCGAATCCACGCCTCGGTGTTGTAGTCATGCACGAAGTAGGCCGCCACCTGCTGGTCGGGGCGGTCCATGTGATACATCAACATGTCGCCGATGTCGTCGAACTTGCGCGCTGCGCCATCCTTCAGCACTGTGGCGCTGGCAAAGCGCGCCTCGCTGATGACCATGCCGCACTGCTCGCACATGTCACGACCAAACGCAATCTCGGGCGGTCGTGGCTCTCCCGTCTGTGCGCCACCACAGCCGGCGCTTGCAATGGCAACAATCGTCATCACTGCACCGCAGGACACACAGCGCATGAGGCCGCGCCGCGAAAAGGTTCTGCTTGTCAACAAATTCATAGATCACCCTGCCGCGCAAAGCGGAGATAGGAAAGTCCGAATGCTGCCAGCACCCACGCCAGCAGCAAACCCATCAGCACGGCCGGCAGCCGCTCGCCAAACTCGAACACGGCATATTGCCCCACCGCGCCCAGCGTATCCAGCGTGCTGCGCAGGCTGTAGATCGCGCCAAGTTTGAACACCTGCAGCGGGTTCAACACCAGCAGCCCAAACAGCGTCTCGGGTGTGGGACGCAACGACAGCGCCACCGCAATCACGCCGAGGTCGGTGAAGAACACCAGCACCAGCCACATGATGAGCGCTGCGCCGATGGCGGTGGCACTCTTGCGCACCAGTGTCGAGATCAGCACGCCGATGCCAAGCGAGGCCAGCGCAAGCAGCACGGTGTAGCCGGCCAGCGCGAGGAATGAGAAGGCATTGCCGCCGCCGGCTGTCGCCAGCGCGACGGCAGCCAGCCCATAGCCCACCGCGATGGCTGCGATCACTGCAAGCGTCAAACCAAGCATGGTGCCGAAGAAGACCTCAGCTCGATTCACCGGCTGCGAGAGCAGATACAGCAACGTGCCGCGCTCTCGCTCGCGCACCAGCGAGCCGGCGCCCAGGCTCAAGCCGAGCAGCGGCACAAACAACAACAGCGCGTTGATCAGGCTGGCCGCCGTGCGACCAAATCCGCCCAACCCTGCGTAACCCGCCGACGCCAGGCTTGCGCCCGACAGGGCGATGCTAAGCGCGGCGAAACCGGCAGCGTAGAACATCAACCACCTGTTGCGCAACGCCTCGCGCAGCTCGCGCCGCGCAATGATCCAAACCAGTTTCACTTCCACGGCTGCCCACGCTCCATCTCAAAATTCAGCACCGGAATGCCGTTCTCGCCCAGCACGTTCAGCGGCTTCATGCGGTCGGTGCTCGGCACATCGACCACGACTGTGCCGCGTCCGTTGAGATGCGCGGCCATGCCGGCTTGCAGGATGTGTTGGAGCGCCTGATCGCGCTTGCCCTCCGGCACCCGCAGCGCCAGCCGCGTGTTCGGCATCAGCTTTTCCAGCAACTGCGCCGGCGTCAGCACATCCGCCAGTTTGCCTTGCTCCAGCACCAGCACGCGCGCCGCCAGCATCTCCACCTCTTCCAGGCGATGCGAGGCGAAGATGATCGACTTGCCCTGCGCGTGGCACAGTTGCGACAACAGCGCCAGATAATCGCGCTGCGCCTGCGCATCCAGATTGGCTGTCGGCTCGTCGAGCAGCAGCACCGGCGGGTTGTCGAGCAGGGCGATGGCGAGCGCGAGCCGCTGGCGCAGACCACCGGAGAGCGCCGGCACGGGCTTGGCAGCGTGCTCACTCAACCCCAGGTCCGCCAGCAATGCATTCACGCGCGCCGCCGGCGCCCGCTTCAGTTGCGCAAAAAACGACAGTGTCGCAGTCACGCTCATGTCATAGAGCGTGACATCCTGCGGCACATAGCCGATGTTGCGGCGCGCAGCTTTGCCCTCACGCCGCGCATCGCGGCCGCACACATGGATCTGCCCATCGAAGCTGACCAGGCCGAGCATGGCCTTGATCAACGTGGTCTTGCCCGCGCCATTTGCGCCCCACAGGGCAATCGCCTCGCCGGCCTGCACCTCGAAGCTGATGCCGGAGAGCGCCACGAATTTGCCGTAGCGTTTGTGAACGGACGCCACGCTCAACGTGGTTTGCTCTTCGGGTTTCGTTGTTGTCATGGGTGCGCTCAAGGCGGTTGTGGCTGGCGTGAATTGCTGGCGCGCAAGGGTGATGCACACAGCGCCGGCGCCAAGCAAGCCGGCGGCGGCCGCAGCCATGCCGATGGGATTCGCGTTGTCCACAGGCTGCGCCGGCGCCGGCAGCGGTTGCATGGCCGGCGATGAATCGATCAGCTTGGGTTGCGGCTTGACAATGGGCATGGCTGCGCCGGCGAACTCGATGGCTTGCGCCGCCGGGCTGTAGAGAAAGGCGCGCAGGCGCGGCTCGCGGTCGACCAGCGTTTCAAAAGTGCGGTCAGCGCGATATTCCGAATCGCCGATGCCGTCGCGATTGGCGTCGAAGCCGGCGTAATCGCTCCAGTAATTGCCCAACCACTGGTTGCCCTCAATGGAGCCGCCGCCTTCAATCGTCACCTGCTCCACGTTTTCCCAGAAGGTATTGCCGTCAAACACGTTTTTGCGCGACGAGGGCAACAGCGCCACACCGAAGTCGTTGTAGGCGATGATGTTGTCGCGCACCGTGCCAAAGCCTTGCGGACTAAACGGCATGCCATCCATGAAGAAGCCGCCGCGGTTGTCAACGATCAGGTTGTTCGACACATCCACGTTGTCGGCATCCTTGAAGCCGAGCGCATAGCCGCTGGGCCCGCGATTGCCGCGCACGACATTGCCGTCAATGCGCACGTCCTTCGAATACATCGTATAGATGCCAACCGAGTTGTCGCGCACGGTGTTGCGCTCGATGATCGCGTCGTTGGCGTACATCAGATGCACGCCATAGCGGCCTTGCTCGATCACGTTATCGCGCATGGTCACGCCGTCGGTGTACCATGCCACCACGTCGCGCGATTCATGCACGCGGTTCTTTTCCACCAGCACCTGCGGCGAATACCACAGGCGAATGCCATCGCCTTTGCGCGATTCGGGCAGAGTAGCCTTGCTGGTGATGTCATTGTTGCGGATGATGGCGCGCGGCGCATTGCCGGCAAATATGCCAAACAAGACATCGCTCAGGTGGTTGTTCTCAACCACGACATCGGGCGCGGCGATCTGAATGCCGGAGTGGTCGAGATCTGGCTCGCTGCCGCTCCCGCGCACATGAAAGCCGCGAAATTGCGTGTTTGGCGCGCTCAGCATCACCACCGTGCCATCGCCGCCGCCATCGATCACCGGATCGTTCACGCCCTCAAGCGTGATGGATTTATCGACGACGATGGCAGGATGCACGCCGCCGCGCACCTCGATGGTGTCGCCGGCAACTGCATCCTGCAGCGCGGCAGCGAGGGTGGTGAACGGGCCTTCGGGTGAGACAATGAGCCGGCGGGCGCTCGATTGAGCGACAACTGCCGGCGACAGCAACAGCATCAACCCCAAGGCAGCAAACAGAGCGCGCAACATTCCAGCCTAAACCTTCGCCTGCTCTTGCATGCGCCGGCGCGCATCGGCGATCGGCTTGTAGGCAGCGCGATGGAACCACAGGCCGACGAGGGCAACTGCTGCCGCCACAAATGCCAGCACCAGCCCCAACTCGGCGCGCGCCACCGTGCCAAATTGGCCGATCTTGCCCGCGCCAAACAGCGGCGGGGTGAACGGCTGAATGGCGCCGCCCAGCGCAGACTGCGGATCGATGCTGTGGCCGTATTGATACAGAATCAGCCACAAATCCGCCAGAAAGATCAACGGGAAGATAATGACGGGCAGCACAAGCAGCGCGGCCCACTTGCTATGCACGAACACTGAGGCAATCAGCGTGGCGCCAATCACGACCAGTGCCATGATCGAGACCGATCGCTCAAGCTGGCCGCCCTCATCCAGCGGCGGCATGCCGAGGTAATGGTTCAACGCGTCGACCTCGCCCACGTCGCCGGCCAGGCGATTGACGAAGACCTCGACGGTCAACCCCTTCGGGTATTGCGGCGCCAGCATGGTCAGGCTCCAGTAAGGCAGGAATATCGAGACCATGAGCAAAAGCGCGGAGAGCATGAGCAATGCGCTGGGCAGAAGATAGTTGGATAGTTTGCGGGTTGTGCCGTCAGGGAGCAGCACTTTCACATCAGGGTCAAGAGATGGCATGCTTGTTTCTCCTCAATCCTCCACCCTCCCTTCTCTTTGCAGGGAAGGGAGGGACACAGGGGATCGCAATCCAGAGGCAGAGGACAGCGAGTTACGGTTTCACCAGGAAGTAGCCGAGCATCTCCAGGTGCAGCGCCGAGCAGAATTCCGTGCAGTAATACACATACGTGCCGGCCTTGTCGGCGTCGAATTCGACGGTCTGCATCTCGCCAGGCTCCAGGCTGAGGTTGATGTTGTAGCCGCCCAGCGCAAAGCCGTGCGTGGCGTCCGGCGTGCGCTCCAGGCTGGTCAGGTGCAACGTCACATGATCGCCCTGATTCACTTCGATGCGCTCTGGCGTGAAGTGTGAGCGGATGACCGTCATCCAGATCTCGACATTCTTGCCATTGCGCTCGATGCGCGCCTGCTTGGGATCGGTGACAGCGTTCGGGTCAACCGACATGGTTTCGGGGTTCCAGCCGACCTCAGGATAGACCTGGAATGGCTTGAGTTTGTCGGCCTTGATGATCTGCGCGTAGTGCGGCTCCGCCATGCCAATCGGCATGTCATAGAGCACCTTCATCTGGTCACCGGTTCGGCTGACGTCTACCAACTGGAAGTTCTGCGGCATGAGCGGGCCAACATTGGCGAAGCGGTCGATGCTCCACTTGTTCAGCGCAACCACGTAGCCGCCCTGCGGAGAGACGGTGTCGCCTTCGACTGCGGTGATGTGACCGATGTTGTAATGCACAGGCAGCTTCTGGATCAGCTTCCAGGGCTGGTCGGGGTTCTTGCCGGCATAGGGGCCGCCTAAAGTCCAACGCGCCACAGCCGAATCGAGGAACAGCGAGGTGTAGGCGTAGCCCTTGTCATCGAACACCGTGTGCAGCGGGCCGAGGCCAAGCTCAACCTGCGCTTCCATGGCCTGATCGAGCGGAATGACCGGCACGCCAAAGGGGTCGGGCTTCAAGCCGCCGGCCGCGATCGCCTTCTGGATCTTGTCGAAGGAGTAGATCGTGACATGCGGGTCGAGCTTGCCGCCGACGACGACGAATTCACCGCCCGGCGTGACATCCGCGCCGTGCGGGCTCTTTGGCTCGGGCGAGAAGAACAACAGGCCTTCCTTGACCGCGACATCCATCGAGATCAGCTTCATGCCATTCTTCTCGGCCGCCTTGCCGGCCTTTACCACTTCCTCGGCCTTCTTCCAGTTGACGATGTGAAGGTAGTCGGTGTCGTTCTTGGTGGTGCCGGCCTCAAAGGGCGGGTTGCCCAACTCGACGCCGCCGGTCGCCAACTCAGTGTTGAACGAGTTGCAGAATATCCAGCCATCGCTTGGCCCCTTGCCGGCATCGCACAGGTCCTGGAAGTAAGGTGGCAACTCCATCTGGAACGACTGGCTCTGATCGATGCGCCCTTTCTGGCGGTCAAACTTCCAGAAGGTCAGCAGGCCGCGATACTTCTCCTTGAATTGGTCGAGCGGCGCATACTCCCAACCGAGCGGCGTGGCATATTGCGGGCCTTCAATCACGTATTCAGTGTTGGGGGTGATGAATGCGCCGCCGTGATCGCTGATGGCGTTCGGGTTCTTGATGATCTGCTTGGTCTCGAAGTCGCGCAGGTCGATCACTGCCACGCGCGCAGAGGCCTTGTCGTTGATGAACAGGAACTGACCGTCGTACGTGCCTTTGGTCTCAGAGAGACCAGGGTGGTGCGAGTCGCCCCAGCTAATCTCGCGGCCATCCACGTTGCCGGCAGCCAGCACGTTGTCGCCAAAACCACCGTAGCCATAGCCCTGCCACGATTCATTCTGGAAAACGCCGATGACTTTGAGGATGCGCATGGACGGCACCCCGACCACCAATACCTGGCCGCTTTGCCCGCCCGATGCAAACATGATGTATGGGTCAGTCTTGCCAGAAGGCATGTAGGTCTTCACGGCGGCATAGACATCGTCCTGAGTCAAGCCGCGTTCGGTCGCCAGGGCAGCTGCATCGGCGGGAAGAGCGCCGCCGGCGCCGGCCGGCGATGTGGGAGCAGGGGTCTCTCCGCCGCATGCGTTCAGCAGCAAGATCGCGCCTGCAAGGAAGGGAATCAAGCGTTTCATAGTTAACTCCATGGAATGAGGGTGCGCTAAGTGGATTCATTCTTCATAGCCTTGCACGCGCGCGGTATGACAAGCGTCATGCATGGATGACAGATGTCACATCGCCGGCATGACTTCCAGAACGGGGCTCATTCCACCGCTGCAAGCGCCAGCCGGCCGGCGCTCAGATCGCGCAGCGCTGCCTGAAAGCGCTGCACGTCATCGACGATGAAGGTCAGCGTCAACAGCACGTCTGCGCCAAATTCCTCGCCATCGATCGCGCCATGGTGCGCCTGCACCAGTCGCTTCACCTGCTCGTAAAGGGGATACGGCAATTCCAGCAAGAACGTTTTGCGCTCCACCCGCTCGCTGCGCGGCAGTTGCTCCAGCGCGGTCTTCAACGCGCCGCTGAAGGCGCGCACCAGCCCACCGGTGCCAAGCTTGGCGCCGCCAAAATAGCGCGAAGTCACCGCGACCACATCGCCCAGCCCGCTGCCCTGCAACACGGCCAGCATGGGTTTGCCGGCGGTGCCACTGGGTTCGCCGCCGTCGTTGCAACCGTCGATCACGCTTGCGCCAAAACCGATGTGATAGGCATAGGCATGCGCGCTGGCGCCGGCCAGCTCCGTCTTGATGCGGCGAATGAAGATCACGGCCTCGTCGACGGTGCGCGCCTCGGCGATGGTGCAAACGAAGCGCGAGTTCGCCACCTGCGTCTCGGCGCGGGTTTCCTGGGCGGGGATGGG
>JBDHWI010000040.1:0-26697 GCA_039810125.1 Thermoflexales bacterium
AACCAGGAGAACATCGCCGCCGGCTCGGCCATCTTCGATGCGTTCTTCGAGGCCGGCGGCAACGTCTTCGACACCGCATTCATCTACATGGGTGGTCGCTCTGAGGTGCTGTTTGGCCAGTGGCTGAAGAACCGCGGCGTGCGCGAGCAGATCGTGCTGTTGGACAAGGGCGCGCACACGCCGTTCTGCACGCCGGCGGACCTGAGCCGGCAACTGCTCATCAGCCTGGAGCGATTGCAGACCGACTACACCGACTTGTATGCAATGCACCGCGATAATCCCGACGTGCCGGCCGGTGAATTCATCGATGTGCTGAATGAGCATGTGCGCGCCGGCCGCATCCGGCGCTTTGGCGGCTCAAACTGGACAAAGGAGCGCTTTGTGGAGGCCAATGAATATGCGGCGAAGCACGGCTTGCAGGGCATGTCTTTCCTCAGCAACAACTTCTCGCTGGCGCGCATGGTCGAACCGCCGTGGGCCGGCTGCATGAGCGCCAGCACGCCGGAGTTTCGCGCCTGGCTTACTGAGAAGCAAATTCCGCTCCTGCCGTGGTCGTCGCAGGCGCGCGGCTTCTTCCTCGACGACACCTCGCCGGACTTCAAGGCCGACCCAGAGCGCGTGCGTTGCTGGTTCAGCGACGACAACTTCGAGCGCCTCGCGCGGGCGAGAGAGCTGGCCAAGAAGCACGGCGTGATGGCGATCAACATCGCGCTGGCCTATGTGTTGCGCCAGCCTTTCCCCACCTTCCCGCTGATCGGTCCGCGCGCGTTGAGCGAGTTGCGCACGTCGTTGCCGGCGCTGGATGTGGCGCTGACAGACGAAGAGGTGAAGTGGTTGAATCTGGAAGCGTGAGTTGAACGCCTGATCGAAGCCCTTCGCGCATCGTGCAAGGCTCCGATTTTGATGAAAAAAGAGGGATGTCGGGTTGAGCTTGCTCGTGTAAGGATCGGGCTCAACCCGATATTCGCCGAAGTGTGTCGAAATTAGCCGCAGGGCACTCGCGCCAAACAGGCTGTTTCGCGCGCAAAAAACTCCAGGTCAGCCTTAAACCGGCGATTGTGACCTTTGCACAAGCGCTTACAATCCTGCTGAAAACATGCGCACCAAAATTGTCTGCACCCTGGGGCCGGCTATTGACAACGAAGACACTCTGCGCGCGCTCATCCGCGCCGGCATGGATGTGGCGCGGTTGAATTTCAGCCACGGCACGTATGAGGAACATCAGGCGCGCATTGAAAAGGTGCGCAGGCTCGCCAGCGAAGAGAATGCCCTCGTCGCCGTCATGGGCGATTTGCAGGGCCCGAAATTCCGCGTCGGCACACTGCCCGCCGACGGCATCGAACTCGTGCGCGAAAGCACTGTCACCTTCTGTGACTTGGAGCGCGAAGGCACGATCTACTTCCCGCACGGCGATGTGATGAGCGCGCTCCAGGTCGGCCACAAGTTGCTCATCGACGATGGCGCGATGATGCTGCTCATCACCGGCAAGCCCGACCTCGACAGCGCAACGTGCGTCGTGGTGACTGGCGGCAGGCTGACCAGCCACAAGGGCGTCAGCGTGCCAGGGCTGAAAATCGCCACCTCATCCATCACGCCCAAAGACCGCGCCGATTTGGAATTTGGGATCAAGGCCGGCGTCGACGCCATTGCGCTGTCGTTTGTGCGCAACGCCAGCGATGTGCGCGAACTGCGCCAACTCATTGCCGACCTCGGTGGGGCGCAGTTGATCGTGGCAAAAATGGAAAAGCCCGAAGCTGTCGCCGACCTGCCGGCTATCGCCGACGCCAGCGATGTGCTGATGGTGGCGCGCGGCGACCTGGGCGTGGAGAGCGCGCCGGAAGAGGTGCCGTTCTATCAGAAGCAGATCATCCGGCACTGCCTGCGCGTGGGCAAGCCGGTCATCACGGCCACGCAGATGTTGCAGAGCATGATTCAAGCGCCATCGCCCACTCGCGCCGAAGCGAGCGATGTCGCCAATGCGGTGTTGGATGGCACGGATGCGGTGATGTTGAGCGCGGAGACTGCGGTGGGCGAGTATCCCGTTGCGGCGGTGCAGGCCATGGCGCGCATCGCCGCGCGTGCTGAGAAACACGGTGACCGCTGGCGCGAGGCAATCGACTTGATGCTGCAGCACAATCGTGAAGAAGAGGATGCCATCACCGATCATCGCACTGACGCCATCACCGATGCGGCGGTGAAGATTGCGAGGGAGATTGATGCGAAGGCCATCGTGTGCGCCACATCGTCTGGCTACACCGCGCGCATGGTAAGCCGGCATCGCCCGACTGCGCCGGTGGTATGCATGACACCGCATGAGCGCGCGCTCAAATACAGCGCATTCATGTGGGGCGTGCGCGGAGTGCTGGCCGAAACGCGCCTCGGCAGCACAGATGATCTGTTTGAATCTGCAGCGAGGCTGACTGCCACGCTGGGACTGGCCAAGACGGATGACCACGTGGTGGTGACCGCCGGCCTGCCGCTCGGCTCCGGCTCCGGCCAGACCAATGTGATCAAGACGCAGCAGGTGAAGTAGCTACTCCAGTTCTTCGCGTGGCGGCGAAGGTCTCTTCGCCGGCGGTTTGGGCTGTGCGGCATTGCCATTTTGTGGCGGCAATGGCTCAGTGAGATCCGCCGCCGGCGCGTTGCCCTTCGGTGACACCTTTTCGATGGCGCTGTTCACTGCGCCGCCCACTTTGTCGAGCATGGCGGCGATGCCAGAAGGTTGCTGACTGCTGCCGGCAAGCTGCTGTTGCTGCGGAGATGAGACGGCTTTTGCCGCCGGCTTGCTCACCTTCGTCACCGGCATTTCCGGCGTCAATCCATTGCCGCAATACGGGCAGAGATCCCACGACAGATGCACTGCGCGGCCGCATCTGTTGCAGGCGTTGCGCAACTTGGCGTGGCAGCTTGGACAAAACTGCATGTCACCATCCACGCGCCGGCCACAGGTGGGGCAAAACTCTTGATTCTCGATGCTCGACAGCAACGACTCTTCCTCCAGCGCGCGCACGTATTGCTCGGCCAGCGTCTCGCGTGGGCGCAGCATGAGGTAGACGAGGATGCCGGCAATCGGAATGACTGCCACCAGCACCGGCGCGAGAATTTGCACGAAGATGTCGCGGCTGCGCGAGCGGATATCGCGGAAAGTCCAGATCGTGAGGCCGGCGATGAGGGCGACGACGATGCTGCCGCACAGGCTGGCCGCGGCAACGATCAGGTTGCTGATATTTTCGGTCATGTGAGTGACACAGACCCCACCTGCCACGCGCCGCGCAAAAATACAGCGCAAGACCGGTGAGGTCTTGATGCCGGCGATTATACTGCCCGCATCGTGAGCGACGCCGCACTCAACAACGCTGAATACCGCACGCTTCTCAAACACATCCCCGAAGGTGAGCGACCGCGCGAGCGCTTCCGTGAGATCGGCGCCGGCGGCATGTCGCAGCGCGAGTTGATTGCCATCATCTTGCGCGTCGGTGTGCAAGGCACGAGTGTGTTGACGCTGGCTGACCAGCTTTTGCAACAGTTCAACGGGTTGGCCGGCATCGCGCGCGCCTCACTCGATGATTTGCAGCGCGTGCATGGCATGGGCGAAGCGAAGGCGATTCAACTCAAGGCCGCCTTCGAACTGGGCAAGCGGCTGGCGTTGAGCGGGCAGGAGGCCAGACCACAGATCAAGACGCCGGCGGACGCCGCGCAGATGCTGATGCTGCATATGGGCCTGCTTGACCAGGAAGAGGTGCGCACGCTGTTGCTCGACACGCGCAACCGTGTGATGGCCTCGCACATGATCTATAAGGGCAGCCTGAACGCAGCCAGCATGAGGGTGTCTGAGGTGTTCAAGGAGGCCGTGCGCAGCAACGCCGCTGCCATCATCGTCGCGCACAATCACCCCTCTGGCGACCCATCGCCCAGCGCCGAGGATATCGCCGTGACAAAGACGCTTTCCAACGCCGGCAAGTTGCTCGACATCGAGTTGCTCGACCACATCGTCATCGCCCACAACCGCTATGTCAGCTTGAAGGAGAGAGGGCTTGGCTTTGAGTAGAACCAGGAGGCAGGAGGCAGGAGGCAAGACTTGGATTGTGCTCGTTCTGATCTTGATTCTTGGCGCTTGGCTTTTGCGTCTGCATGCGCTCGGTCAGCAAAGCCTGTGGTTCGACGAAGGCTGGTCGTGGCATCTGGCGAAGATGTCGCTGGGTGAGATGGCGCTGACCACCGCCGGCGACCGCAGTCCGCCGCTATATTACGCGCTGCTGCACGGCTGGATTGCGCTCGCTGGTCAAAGCGAGTTCGCCATGCGCTTGATCTCCGCGCTGGCCGATGTGGCGACGGTGGCGCTGGTGATCGCGCTGGCGCGCCTGCTCACCCACTCGCGCGGCGCGGCGCTGGCCGCCGGCGTTCTCTATGCGCTCAACCCCTTTGCCATCTGGTATGCACAAGAGGCCCGCCAATACGCGCTTGTGGCTGCACTCTGCACGGCCTCGACGCTGTTTTTGGTGAAATGGCTGATGACATTCACGAATGTTGATTTGCGATTCACGCATTCAAAGCCCAAGTCCCCAAAAAATCTTTTTTTGATTCTCTCTGCCGCCGCGCTCGCGCTGGCCGCCTATTGCCATTACTACGCCATCTTCCTTTTGCCGGCGCATTTTGTGATCGTGTCTGTTGCGCTCCGGCAATCCACCCTTCAACGCCCAAAGTCTAAATTTGTCATTTGGCTCTTTGCCGCCGCCGGCGTGGTGTTGTCACTCGTGCCGTGGCTGTTGATTGCATCGGCTGGCTTCGCCTACGACGATGGCTTCCTCTTCCCGCTGAACACGGTCGATGGCCGGCTGCTGGAGTGGTGGCGCGGGTTCGCCGCCGGTGGCATTGCGCGTCCGCTGCCTGACGGGTGGCCGATTGCGCTGCTCATCCCCGCGCTCATCGGCGCTGTTGGCTTGTTGCGAATGCCACGCAAATCGCCATGGCCAAACTGGGTGCGATTGCTGCTGTTGCTCACGTTGATTGCCGTGCCGCTGCTGGCAGCCACGCTTGCCGTGCGCATCGTGTATCCGTACCGCTCAGTCTTCCACGTGCGTTACCTGATCTATGTCGTGCCGGCGGTGTGCATATTGTTGGGCGCAGCGTTTGTCGAGCGCAAGATGATGCGTGCGATCGCAGCCATCGCTTCGATGGCGCTGCTGGCTGCGTTGTGGCTGCCGGCGCTGGTGGCATATTTCACCGATCCTGCCTTTGCGCGCGAGGACACGCGCGGCGCGGTGAGGCACGTGGTTGAGGCGTTGGAGCCGGGAGATGTGGTGGTGATGACGCGCGACAACTTCGCAGTGCGCTACTACTGGCCGGCAGAGCGGGCCGGCGCGCTGATCGCCATGCCACCCAACCTGCACGGCATCCTCAGGGACGATCATGCCATCCTCGGCGCGCTCAATGCAGCGCAACCTGCGCGCGTGCGGCTGATGCTATGGCAGGACGACGTGGTTGACCCGCAGAAGTTCGTCGAGAGCAGCCTGTGGCCGAATAGCTTCGAACTAGGCGAATTCAACTTCGCGCAGATTCGCTTGCCGCTGTATGCCGTGGAACGGTTGCCGCTGCAACCGCCGGCACCCATGCCAAATGGCGTGATCTTTGGCGACACCCTGCAACTGAACAGTCACTGGCTGCGCCGCGCCGGCGATTGGTTCTATGTGGTGCTGGACTGGCAGCCGCGCAAACCCATCGACAAGGACTACAAAGTGTTTGTGCATGTGCGCGCAGCAGATGGGACGGTCGCCTTTCAAAACGACAAATTGCCTTTGAATGCGCTGCTGCCGATGACACGCTGGCAGGCCGGCGTGCCGCTGCGCGATGCGCACGCGATGGTCATCCCAAAGGATTTGCCGGCCGGCGCATATCAGGTCGTCGCCGGCGTCTATGATCCGCTCACCAACCAGCGCTTGCTCACCGCTAACGGCCAGGATTTTGTCTCGCTGGGTGAAGTGCAGATTGAGAAGTGATTGGGCGATTCATCGCTGCTAAGCGGGCAAATATGCTAGATTGCGGTCGGGGGAAGCCGACAAAATTTCCGTGATTACCTACCTGACGAAATCCATCTGCATTTTGCTCTGTATTGCGTGCGTCGCGGCATGGCCGCCTGCCGTGGCAGCCACGCAATCGACAGAGCAGCAGGATGCGCTGGCGAGGTTGAACGAGGCGCGGCGAACAAATGGCGCGCCGATGCTGGCGTGGAGTGTGCTGCTGGGAAAGGCTGCGCAGCGCCACAGCGACGACATGGCGAGCAAGGGCTTCGTCGATGAGATCGGCTCGGATGGTTCTACTCCGCGCAAGCGCGTGGAAGCCGCCGGCTACCCCAGATGGGCCGGCGCACAAATCTGGTCGGAAGCCATCTATGCCGGCCAGACCTCCTTCGACGAGGCGCTCAACTTCTTTCTCAGTGACGACAACCAGCGCCGCGCCCTGCTCAGCGATCGCGTGCGCGAAGTCGGCATCGGCGTCGCAAAGGATGGCCTGCGCACCTACTGGACGATCACCCTTGGCGCGCAGCCGGCTGTGCTGCCCATCTTCATCAATGACGGCGCGCCGGCGGCTAACGACCGCAACGTGGCCGTGCAACTGACGCAGGAAAATGCGGTGCCGAATGGCGAGGGCAACATCATTGGGCGCGTGGTGGAAGTGCGCCTGGGCGGCACGCCAAACCTTGCCGGCGCGGCATGGCAGCCGTGGGAGGCGCTGCTGCCCTTCACGCTGGAGCGTGGCGCCGGCGAGAAGACAATCTATGTCGAAATGCGAGATGGCGCTGGCCGCACCACGCTTGCTGCAGACACCATCATCTATGACCCAAACAGCAAACCCGGCACACTGCCGGTTGCACCTGGCGTGCCGGCCCCATCGCCCACGCTTGACCCCTTGCCCACACCCACCGCCCTTGTGCTGGGCATGAACCCGGTGGTGACACTACCGCCCGATCCCAGCGCGACTCCAGCCCCGGTGCCCGTGTCGCCGGCCACACAAACTGCGCCGGCGGCAACGCCGGTGGCGGTGGTGATGCGAATCGCGCCGACAAACACCGCGACGCCGCCGGCACCGCGCGCCACAGCCGTGGTGGTTGTGCCGGCGGTCAGTTCCAGTTTTGTGGAAACACCCGTGCCGTCAACGCCGGCTGTGCGACAATTCAGCGCCGGCGCACAACTGGCCGATTGGCTGCTGCCGCTGTATGCGGTGGCGCAAATTGGCGTGATTGCCATCGCGCTCATCCTCTTTATTCGACGCAAATGACACAAGCCCTGACCATCATTTCAACTGCCGAGTTTGGCGAGCAATCGCTGCGAGTGCTGCGCGAGGCTGCGCCGAATGCGGTTTTTCACATCTTCCCGCGCAAGTCGATTGCGGAAGTGCCGGCGGAATTGCTGGCGCAGATGGACGTGCTGTATGCCTTCACGCAGATGCCATCGCCCGAAGCGGCGCCGAATTTGAAGTGGGTGCAGGTGAACTGGGCGGGCGTCGATTCGGCTATCGGCGCGCCGATCTTCCAGAGCCGGCGCGTGCTGCTCTCCACCGCCGCCGGCGTGCATGCCATCAACATGGCCGAATACACGCTGATGATGATGATGGCGATGGGACACCGGTTGCCGAATGCGTTTGCAGCGATGCAGACGAAGACGTGGCAGCACGCCGGCGACACGTTCATGCCGTTGGAACTGCACAGTGCGACGTTGCTGTTGATCGGCTATGGCCATATCGGTCGCGAGGTTGCGCGGCTGGCGCAGGCATTTGGCATGCGGGTGCGAGTGTTGCGCCGCCAACGCCCTCTTCCACAAGGAGAGGAACGGAGCGAGGGCAACATCGAATTCATCTCACGCGAGCACTTGCAAGATGCGTTGCGCGATGCAGATTTTGTCGTGGCGGCCGTGCCTGGCACCGCTGACACGCACAACCTGTTGGGACGCGACGAGATCGCTCAGCTGAAGCCGGCGAGCTACATCGTGAACATTGGGCGTGGATCGACCATCGATGAGCCGGCATTGGTCGACGCGCTGCGCGAAGGCCGCGTTGCCGGCGCTGCATTGGACGTGTTTGCGCAGGAGCCATTGCCAGCCGACAGCCCGCTATGGACGCTGGCGCAGCAGGGCAGGGTCATCATCACGCCACACATCGCCGGCGGCACACCGAACTACGAGCGACGAGCTGCCGCGCTGTTTGCCGAGAATCTGCGCCGATTCATTGCCGGCCAGCCACTCATCAATCAGGTAGACTTCGAGCGAGGCTACTGAAACCCAACTCAATGAAGCTTTCCATCATCATGCCGGTGTTCAACGAGGCCGGCACCATCGCAGAGATTCTGCAGCGCGTGTCCGATGTCGACCTGGGGCCGGTTGAAAAGGAGATCGTGCTGGTTGATGATTGCTCGCAGGACGAAACGCCGCACATCTTGAAGGAGCAGACGCACATCCCCAATCTGCGCGTTATCACGCACAAGGTGAATGGTGGCAAGGGCGCGGCGCTGCAAACGGCGATGGAGCACATCACCGGCGACATCGCCATCATTCAGGACGCTGATCTGGAGTATGACCCCAATGACTACGCCAGATTGATTCAGCCGATCGTTGAGGGCAAGACGAAAGTGGTGTATGGCGTGCGGGACCTCGGCTCGCAGCGCTGGTTCATGGCGATGGGCAACCGCTTCGTCACGCTGGTGACGAATGTGTTGTATGGGGTGCGATTGAAGGACATGGAAACATGCTACAAGACGCTGCACCGCGACGTGGTGCGGGGCTTGAAGCTGGAATGCCGGCGCTTTGACGTCGAGCCAGAAATCACTGCGAAGATCATTCGGCGCGGCTACACGATCATGGAGATCCCGATCCACTACGAGGCGCGCTACGAGCAAAAGAAGCTCTCGCCGATGGACGGCTGGCCGACACTGAAAGCACTGTGGAAATATCGGAATTGGGAAGGCTGAAAGTCAACCTGCCTGAATCAGTACGCATTAGGGCCAATAAAAACAATGCAAATCAAACTGATCGCGCTTGACCTTGATGGCACAGTGCTGAAGTTCGACCGCACCCTGTCCGAGCGCGTGCCGCACGCGACGAGAGCTGCCGCCGCGCGCGGCGTGCGCGTCACCATTGCCACCGGTCGCGGCGCGCCGACGGTGCGCGAATTGGCAAAGACGCTTGGCGTGAATGCGCCGGTGATTTGCCAGCATGGCGGCACGCTCACCAATCTTGAAACGAATGAGGTGTTGCATCGCATCACGCTCGACTCGACGCTGGCGTGTGAAGCGCTGGCTTTTACGCGCCGGCACCCCTCATGGCATGCAGTGATCTTTCGGCGCGATGACATCCTGCTCGAAGAGCAACGCTATCCAACCGAGGCCTACAGCATCACCAGACAGATCCCAACGCAAGTTCATGATCTGTGCGCAGCCATTGAAACCGACGCGCCAGACAAACTTATGTTGATGCTCGAACCTTCCGAGACTGTAAGCGTGCTGCGCGCAATGAGCGACTTCATCGGCGATCGCGCCACGGTGGTGCAATCGTCGAAGCGACTGGTGGAAGTGCACTCAAAGCTGGCGCACAAGGGCGCGGCCCTGGCAAAGCTCGCTGACCTGCTGAGCATTCCGCAGGCGCAGGTGATGGCCGTCGGCGATCATGATAATGACGAGACGATGCTGGCATGGGCCGGCGTCGGCGTAGCCATGGGCAATGCCAGTCCGCGCGCCCGCGCTGCCGCCCGCTTTCATACCGCGAGTGTCGATGAAGACGGAGCGGCCATCGCAATTGAGAAATTCGTGCTGGATGGATTGGGCGAGGCGCAGGCTGCAGGGTGACTTCCCACGCAAAGCATGCAAAGGCTGACAAGCAGCCGATGGACGCGATTCGCTTCAGCTTCACGCCGGCACAACGCGATTACCTCATCACGGCACGCGCGTTTCTGCTGCGCCGGCCAGTGATCCTGCTGGGCGTGTTTGTGCTGGGGCTGCTGCCATCGCTGATCTGGCTGCTGTTCTCGCTTGGCGCACAAGGAGCGGATGTGTTTGTGTTCGTGCTGCCGGCGATCCTCCTGCCGTTCGGGCTGCTTGCACTTTTCTTGCTCGTCATTCCCATCGTGATGGCATCGCTGGCGGCAAGCAACGCGGCGTTGATGAGCGAATTGCGCTGCGAGGCGGGCGCTTCCGGCTTGCAGGTGGCTGGCGCACAGGGCAATACGCTGTTGTCCTGGAAGATTTTCAGCGAGGTGATTGAGACAAAAAACTACTTCCTGCTCGTCTTTCAGCAACGCCGCAAGCTGTTTCAGTTGATCCCGAAGCGCGCGTTTGCATCTATGGATGACGAAGCGCGCTTTCGTGAAATGGCGAGAAGAGCGATTGGAGATTTGTGATGCGCGCTCGCACTGGGCGGCGAACCACACATTCCCCCATCACCCGTTTTACCTTCTCACTTTCTCGTTCTTCGCGCGGCTCTGTGCGGCCAGTTGCGCCTTGTAGTCCAGCATTTTTTGCAACAAGCGGGCATCATGCGCGGCCAGCATCTGCACTGCCAGCAAGCCAGCGTTCTTCGCGTTGCCAATCGCCACCGTCGCCACCGGCACGCCGGCGGGCATCTGCACGATCGACAGCAGCGAATCCAACCCGCGCAGCGCCTCGCTCATCACCGGCACGCCAATGACGGGCAAGGGGGAGAACGCAGCCAGCATGCCCGGCAGATGCGCAGCCCCGCCGGCGCCGGCGATGATGACCTTGATGCCGCGCGTATGCGCCGTCCTGCCATATTCGGCCATGTCATCGGGCGTGCGGTGCGCCGAGACGATGCGGATTTCGTGTGGCACGCCAAACTGCGCACAGATGTCAGCTGCGGCTTGCATCGTCGGCAGATCGCTGTCGCTGCCCATGACGATGCCAACAAGGGGTGAATGGGCTTGCATCACTGTGGCGATTGTAGCCTTGCGCGCGCTGCCTCTCACCACTTGCGCTGTTTTTCCAATTCCTCGCGCAGCCGGCAATAGGAGTCGTAGCGTTGCTCGCTGATGTGACCGGTGTTCACCGCGTTGATCACGGCACAGCCAGGCTCGTGCGTGTGCGTGCAATCACTGAATTCGCACTGGCTGACCAACGCCGCCATCTCGCGATAGTAGCCATCCAACTCTTCGGCCTGCACATCCCAGATGGCATACGAGCGGATGCCGGGCGTGTCGGCAATCCAGCTTTCTTCATCCAGCGAGATGAGCTCTGGCACGACGGTGGTGTGCTTGCCCTTCTTCCAGGCAGCGCTCACACGGCCCACCTCTTGCTCCAACCCTGGCTTCAGCGCGTTGAGCAGACTGCTTTTGCCGACGCCGCTCTTGCCCGTCAGCACGCTGAGCTTGCCATGCAAGCGCTCGCGCAAATCATTGAGGCCGAGAGATCCATCCTCTTCATCGCCTTCACCCCAACGCTCGCCGGCAGAGGCGAGGGCGGTGTAAACGACGTCGTAGCCAAGTTGCTCATAGAGCATGAACATCGCGCGAGCAGCGTCCAGGCCAACCAGATCGACCTTGCTGGCAATGATCAGCGCTGGCAGCCTCTGCGCCTCCGCGCCGACGAGATAGCGATCCAGCATGCGCGGATGAAACGCCGGCTCGGCGCACGCGAACACGAAGGCGACCAGATCCGGGTTGGCGACAATGACCTGACGCACTTCCTGCCCCTGCTTGCCGCGCGCAGTGACGATGGGATCGAGGCGCGAGAGCGTGCGTGAGCGGGGAGCAACCTCGATGATGCGGCCGGTGACCAGGCCTTCACTTTTGATCGGCTCGATGGTGACGTGATCGCCCACCGCCAGCGCATCCTCCTCATGCCGGCCCTTCGTCAGCCGGCCGGCGGCCTGACACACAAACATCTCATCTTCCGTCTTCACCGTGAAGAATCCGCTGTGCGCCTTGATCACCAGTCCCTTGATTGTCATTTCGTATTTCTGATTTCACGTCTGAATCAGCGCTCACTCGTTATCCTTGCGGTCTGTTGGCGTGGCCGAGATGGGCAGCCCGTAATAGGCCTCGATAATCTGACGCACGAGAGGCGCGGCAAACGAGGAGCCTTCACCGATGTTCTCCAGCACCGCCGTCACCACAATCTCCGGCTGATCCGCCGGCACATACGCGGTAAACCATGCAAACGGCTTGGCTTCTTCGCCGGCAGCCTGCGCGGTGCCGCTCTTGCCGGCCACGACCAGCTTGCGCGCTGTGCGGCGCTGCGCAGCCGGTATCTTGCTTGCCGGCACGATCTGCCCATCCGCGTCGAAGTAGTAGTCGAAGCCGGCAAAGCGATACGTCGTCGTGCCGTAGCGCGCGTTGGTCGTCACGCCAATCATGCCGTCTTGAATTGCCTTTAATCCTTCAACAGAAATTTGCACCTGGACAGTGGTCTGTTGGGATGGGTCGCGTGGCTGGGCAACGAGATAGGGATGCCGCAGCGTGCCGTTATTTGCGATGGCGGCCGTGTATTGGGCGATTTGAATCGGCGTGGCGAGCATGTAGCCTTGCCCCACAGCCACGTTCACAGTGTCACCGCCACGCCACGGCTCGCCGATGGCCTTGAGTTTCCAATTGGGGTCTGGCACGATGCCGGCAGCCTCAGGCAGTTCCACGCCAGTGCGCGCGCCAAAGCCAAACTGCCGCGCCATCTCGGGCAATAGAAATGACGATTGATCCTCCAGCCGTTTGCCCACTTCATAGAACACCACGTTGCACGAGGCCGTCAACCCATTTTGCAGTGTGATGCGGCCATGACCTGTTTTCAACCAGCATGTCTTGCGGAAGTCGGGGCCGTAGCCTTCCCAATAACCCGGATCGACGAATATCTCTTCAGGTTTGGTCACATCGTCGTTCATGCCGGCGGCCATCGTCACCATCTTGAAGGTTGAGCCAGGCGGGTACTGTCCCTGCGTGGCGCGGTTGAGCAGTGCGCCGGCTTGAATCGCCTCATTCGTCACATTGGTCGGTGAATAAGTCGGCGCGCTCGTCATCGCCAGCACCGCTGCATCGCTGGCGCGCAGCACCACTGCCGCGCCCTTGCGGTTGCCCAGCAATTGCTGCACCTGCATCTGAAATTGAGGCAGCAGCGTGAGCGTCACATCCTGGCCGCGCGCGCCATCGCGCTTGGCGACGACAGTGCGGTTGCCCGGCGCGATCAAGGTCAACTCGCCGCCTGGGATGCCGCCGAGCAAGGTGTTGGCGCCGGCTTCTACGCCCACCAGCCCAATGCGTTCATCGCCCACAAACCCCTGTGCCTTGAATTCATCCAATCGTTCTGGTGGGATGAAGCCGGTGAAGCCGATGACGTGCGGCGCGAGGTCGGGGCGAAGATAATCGCGCGTATAGCGGTATTGCGCGCTGATGGCGGGAAATTCATCGAGCCGGTTGCTGTAATTCGCCAGCGCATCCTCGTCTACATCGGCTATCGGCGTGAACCACGTCGCCGGCTGATCGGTGTATTTCGCCTTGATCTCGTCAGGTGCAAGTCCGGTGATCTCGCTGAGCAGTTGCAGCATCTTGCGCTCCTGCTCGGCATCGCCCACGGCGCCGCGCTGCACGCCGATCACGGTGAGCTGATTTTGCTGCGCCAGCACGGCGCCGTCGCTGGCGAGGATGTTGCCGCGCACCAGTGGCAATCGCTCCATTTGCAGGCGTCCATCGGCCAGCCCAACCGCGATTGCATCGCGTGACCACCGCACGCGCCAGTGTGCGGCGGCTGGATCGTAGGTCAGCGCGAGTGTGCCGGTGAAGGTGAAGGGGCCGACCAGGGCGCTCGACCACTGTGACACGACCGTTGCGCTGACTGCGTCGCCGCCCTGTAACAGGCCACCGCGCAGCGCGGCCGAAGTTTGTGTGACAAAAGTGGTGGCCTTGATGTCGTCGTAGACGGCTTGCAGGCCGGCGGCACTTTGCAATGCGGCCTGCGAATCGGGGTCAAGCAGCGCAAAAGCCGAGGCATAGTCCTGTGCGTTGATCGCGTCGATGAAAGTCGAGGCGGTTGCGCCGGCGTTGCTCAAGGGAATATTTGTCGGTGCGAGTTGTGTCGATGAGACGATGGGGAGAGTGGGTGATGGGGTAATGCCGGCTTCTGGTGTTGGCGCGCCGGCACATGCCGCGATGAGCAGCATCATCGCGCAAGTCAAAATCGCCAGAGTCCTGATCTTCATCAATCGCCGTGAGGATTCTACCTGTCGAATGCAGATCGTCATGCCATCACCCTGCGCTGCCTTTTTCGCGCTTGCCTCTCCCTCAAGAGCGCGCCCTATAATCCGCGCGATGTCCGTGAATGACTGGCTGCGCCAATTACCCAGCGTAGATAAGCTGCTCATCGAGGCCGATGACTTGATCTTGCGGGAAGGGCGCGAACGCGTGACCAACGCCTTGCGCCAGTCGCTTGATGCCGCGCGTGAGGCTATCCGCGCCGGCGGTGGCCTGCCCACTTCCGCCGAACTCATCGCTACGGCGAGCGCATCACTGCGATCCACCGCCCCAAATCCGCAATCCGCAATCGTCAATGCCACTGGCGTCATCATCCACACAAACCTGGGTCGCGCGCCGCTGAGCGCTGCGGCGCAAGAGGCGATGCTGATCGTGGCGCACGATTACTCGCCGCTGGAGTTCGACATGCAGGCCGGCGAGCGCGGCCGGCGCGGCGAGGTGGTGGAAAATCTGCTGTGCGCGCTGACCGGCGCAGAGGCAGCGCTTGTCGTGAACAACTGCGCAGCGGCGACAGTGCTGATGCTGGCAGTCACATCTTTCGGCAAAGGGGTGATCGTCTCGCGCGGGCAACTGGTCGAGATCGGCGGCGGCTTTCGCGTGCCGGACATCATGGCACAGAGCGGTGCAAAGCTGATCGAAGTCGGCACAACGAATCGCACCAAGCCGGCGGATTACCAGCGCGCTATCGAGGCAAATTCCGAAAGCGTTGGCGCATTGTTGCGCGTGCATTCCTCAAATTTCAAGATGGTCGGCTTCACCGAAGAGGTCAACCTCGATGAACTTGTCGGTCTCGCGCGCCAATGCAGCATTCAACATTCGAGCCTGGAAATTCCCGTTCTTGATGATTTAGGCAGCGGGGCGCTGATCGACACGTCGCAGTTCGGCTTGAGCCGCGAGCCGATGCCACAGGACAGCGTGAAGGCAGGCGCTTCGATTGTTGCGTTCAGCGGTGACAAGCTGCTTGGCGGGCCGCAAGCCGGCCTCATGGTTGGCCGGCGCGCATGGATTGAGCGATGCCGCCGGCATCCGCTCGCCCGCGCCTTCCGCGCCGATAAATTCACGTTGGCTGCCCTCGGCGCGACGCTGATGCACTATGCGCGCGGCGAGGCGCAACGCGAGGTGCCGGTGGTTCGCATGCTGGCGATGAGGAAGGATGAAATAGCGCAGCGAGCGCAGAAAGTGGCATTGGCCATTGGCCATTGGTTAACAGCTAATGAAGTGCGCGCTGAGTTAGTGGATGGGGAAAGCACCATTGGCGGCGGGAGCCTGCCCGGCGAGACGCTGCCGACCACATTGATTGCGTTGACACCCTTAGGGGCATCCAGCCGATCGCCCTTGCTGCTGGCAAAATTGCGGAACGCCGGCGTCATCGCTCGCATCAGGGACGATCGCGTGTTGCTAGACCTGCGCACGGTGCTGGACGACGCGGTGTTGGTCACTCGACTTGCGCCGGCGCGGGAAGGTTGGTCGGGTTGACGAAATGAGCGGAGCCAGGCAGGCTCTTCACGCACCCCGTACATTTTGCTCGGATCGCTGATTCAAGATGAACTTTTCGATGGCGATGGCAGCGCCATCCTCGTCAATCGAAGGCGCCACCCACTTTGCGGCTGCTTTGGTCACTTCATTGCCGTTGCCCATCGCTACGCCGACGCCGGCCCACGCCACCATCGTCGCGTCGTTGCCCTGATCGCCAACAGCCATCACGTTTTCCTGCGCGATCTTGAGATCGCTGGCAACAATCTTCAATGCCGAACCTTTGTCCGCGCCGATGGGGTTGATCTCTACAAACATCGCGTGCGATTGCACCACAATGGCGCGGCCATGCACGAAATCAGTCACGATCTGCATGGCTGCCGGCGTCTCTGCCGGCGTCATCGAAAACAAAATCTTGTCGGCGTCTTCGCCATTCAGCGCGCTGCACAGATCATGCGATTCGATCGGCGCAAACCCCACTAGGCTGTCGAGATCGCGAAAATAAGCTGCATCTGACACAAACACGCGCTGATCCTGATACATCACTGCCTTCCAGGAAGGATGTGCGCGCTCCAGTGCGGCAAGGTCGCACGCAAGATCGCGTGAAAGGGTGATCCTGTGAAGCGTTTTTTCGGCGGCGTAATCATAGATCAGGCCGCCCTGCTGGCAGATGACCGGCGCATTTACGCCAAAACGCTGCACGAATGGACGCGCGCTTGGCACGTTGCGGCCGGTGGCAATGACAACCTTCACGCCCTTCGCCATCGCAGCCTGCACGGCGCGCACGACGCGCGGCGAAATGTCGATGTCGTGGTTGACAGTCGTGCCGTCGAGGTCGATGGCGAGGAGCTGGATGTTGTGCTGCACGAACCGCGATTCTACCGGGAAGACAAGTTGACAGGATGAACAAGCTAACAATCCTGTTCATCCTGTCAAAAACATTCAGTTGAGGATGGCGTCGATCTGCTTCAATTCTTCTGCGCTGAAATGCAGGTTGTTGATCGCAGCGACGCAATCTTCCACCTGCTGCACCTTGCTCGCGCCGATCAACGCGGTGGTCACGCGGCCATCGCGCAGCACCCACGCCAACGCCATCTGCGCCAGCGTCTGCCCCCGCCCCTGCGCGATCACATTCAATCGATTGACCTTTGCTATGCGCTCATCGGTCACGCCTTCGGGCTTGAGGAAGCCCCAGGGCTTTGCGGCGCGTGAGTCGCCTTCGATGCCGTGCAGGTAGCGGTTGGTTAGCAGACCCTGCGCAAGTGGCGAGAACGGGATGCAGCCGATGCCCTCGTCCGCCAGCGCGTTTAGCAGATCTGGCTCGATCCAGCGGTTGAACATGTTGTAGACCGGCTGATGAATCAGCAGTGGCGTGCCGAGCGCGCGCATGATCCTTGCAGCCTCGCGGGTTTTGTCGGCAGGGTAGTTGCTGATGCCGGCGTAAAGCGCGCGCCCGCTGCGCACGGCATGATCCAGCGCCTGCATGCTCTCCTCCAGCGGCGTATCTGGGTCGGGGCGATGGTGATAGAAGATGTCGACGTATTGCAAGCCCATGCGCTTCAGGCTCTGATCGAGCGAGCTGATGAGATATTTGCGCGAACCCCATTCGCCGTAGGGGCCGGCCCACATGCGATAACCGGCCTTCGTGCTGATGATGATCTCATCGCGATGCGGCCTCAGGTCCTGCGCCAGCAGTTTGCCGAAATTTTCCTCGGCGCTGCCAGGCGGCGGACCATAGTTGTTTGCCAGGTCGAAGTGCGTGATGCCGAGATCGAACGCGCGCAGCGCGATGGCGCGGCTGTTTTCATACACATCGACGCCGCCGAAGTTGTGCCACAGGCCGAGCGCAATCGCCGGCAGCAGCAGGCCGCTGCGGCCGCAGCGGTTGTACTTCATCGTGTCGTATCGATTGGTTGCAGGTTGATAGGTCATGATCTTTTCAAATCGGTCAGGTTGGTTGGGCCTGCGCCAAGCCTGAGCATGGCGAAGGATCGAAGGATCGTCAAGTCGAGTTATTGCTCGATTGCATGGACGAATCGAATGGACAGCACGCGGTCGAGTTGTGCGAGATCTTTTTTGATCTCGCACTGCGCGCGCGGCAGGATGGTGCGCGCAGCTTGCAGCACTGCCTCTCCCTGCGACGCGCCAAATTCGAGAAATGCGGCGCGCAGACGCGTTCGGCCTGCTGTTTCTGCCATCGAAGCGATCTGGCTCAGTAGTCGGCGCACCAGATCCAGCCCATCTTCGCCGCCATCCAATGCAACGCGCGGCTCGTGTTCCTGGATTTCTGGCGGCAAGCCGTCGATTTCTGCACATGTGACGTAGGGCAGATTGGCTGTGATAACCAGCGGCGCGGCGTGAATGCCGGCGAGCAAATCCGCCTGCACAAATGCGATGCGATCCATCACGCCGTGCCGCGCGGCATTCAAGCGCGCCACGTCCAGCGCGTCTTTGCTGATGTCGGTGGCGAGGAGTGCGATCGCCGGCGCATGCTTCGCAATGGCAATCGGCACTGCGCCGCTGCCGGCGCCGACGTCGATCACCTGAATATCGCCCCTCACGGCGGCGCATCCACTCTGCGCGAGTGCGTCGAGCGCCAACTCCACCAGCATCTCCGTTTCAGGCCGAGGGATCAGCACACGCTTGTCGATATGCAGATCGAGCCCGAAGAACTCGCGGTGGCCCAGCACATAGAACAGCGGCTCGTGCGCCATCACGCGGGCGAGCAGCGATTGAAAATGCTGTTGCTTGTCTGTGGCGAGAGGTTCGTCACCATGCGCGATGAGCCATTCCTTGGACTGGCCAGCGGTTTGCGAGAGCAGCAAACGCGCCGTGGTCGCCGGCGCATCCACTCGCGCCGCATCCAATTGCGCCATCGCGGTTCGCAATGTTGCTTGAATGGTCTGCATCGATCAAACGCCGGCCGCCTGCAATCGTTCGGCCTGTTCGCGCTGCGACAGCTCGTCGATGAACTCATCGAGGTCTCCGTCGAGGATGGCCGGCAGCCGGTATAAGTCCATGTCGATGCGATGATCGGTAACGCGGTTCTGCGGATAGTTGTAGGTGCGAATCTTCTCGCTGCGATCACCGGTGCCGATCTGGTCGCGTTTGGTCTGGGACATCTCGGCGTTGAGCTTGGTCTGCTCCATTTCGTAGAGTCTCGCCCGCAAAATGCTGAGCGCGCGCAGGCGGTTCTGCGTCTGGCTGCGCTCGTCCTGCACAGCGACAACGAGGCCGGTCGGCTTGTGAATGATGCGCACGGCGCTTTCGTTCTTCTGCACGTTCTGGCCGCCGGCGCCGCGCGAGCGGTAGGTCTCAATCTCCAGATCGCTCATTGGAATGTTGATCTCGACCTCATCCACTTCCGGCAGCACCGCCACCGTGACGGTGCTGGTGTGGATGCGGCCATTTGCCTCGGTGGATGGGATGCGCTGCACGCGATGCACGCCGCTCTCAAACTTCAGGCGCGAGTACGCGCCCTTGCCTTTGACGGCGAATACCACTTCCTTGTAGCCGCCGATGCCGGTCTCGCTTTCATCGAGTAGTTCGATCTTCCAGCGATGACCTTCGGCATAGCGGGTGTACATGCGAAAGAGGTCGGCTGCAAACAGGCCGGCCTCATCCCCGCCGGCGCCGGCGCGAATCTCCACGATCACATCGCGCTCATCCTTCGGGTCCTTTGGAACCAGCATCAGCCGTAGATCGCCTTCCAACTTGACGATGCGTGCTTGCAGCGGCGCAATCTCGCTGCGCGCCATCTCGGCCAGTTCGTCATCGCCCGCGGCCAGTTGTTCGTTGTCGGCCAGTTCCTGCTGCGCCCTCTTCAACTCGCGAAAGTGCTGCACGATCGGCTGCAGATCGTTGTGCTGCTTGGCCACCTCGGCATAGCGCGCGTAGTCGTTGGCCAATGCCGGATCGGCCATCTGCTCGGTTAGTTCATTGAAGCGCTGTTCAATGCTTGCAAGTTTTTCTTCCATCATTCTCTCCTCTCTCCTCTCCCTGTGGCAGCACATCTCTGTGATGCGTCAAGGGGGAGAGGCTGGGTGAGGGCGCGCAAAAAAGCCGCCGTGCCCAACGCAACCAGCGCGTCACCCGAACGGGCGCGCGCAAGCTGCATTGGACGTGGCGGCTAGTGCAACATTGGTTTCTGGCGCGAATTATACTGAGAGCCAGGATGCAAGCGCCAAGATCTGAAGCCCAATTCGATCTGGCCGCCGGCCCTTGATCTTGCTTCCCCAGGTCTCTTCCATGTCCAATCTTGCCCATTCCGCCCAACGTGTTCAAGACGCGCTGCGCGCGCTCGGTTTCGCGCATCTCGATGTGAGGGAATTCCCGCAGACCACGCGCACCTCTGCCGAGGCTGCGGCAGCCATCGGCTGCGAGGTGGCGCAGATCGCCAAGTCACTGGTGTTCAAAGGCCGGCAAACAGGCAAGCCCATTCTGGTGATCGCCAGCGGCGTGAATCGTGTAAACGAGAAGCGCATCGCGGCGCTTGCCGGTGAACCCATCGAGCGCCCTGATGCAGACTTCGTGCGCGAGAAGACAGGTTTTGTGATTGGCGGCGTGCCGCCGGTCGGCCATGCCGAAAAGTTGGAGACGTGGATCGACGAGGACCTGTCGCAGTTCGAGGAAATCTGGGCTGCCGCCGGCACGCCATTTGCTGTGTTCAAACTCGCGCCGGCAGACCTGCCGCGCATGACCGCCGGCACGGTCACGTCCATCAAGTAGCGCAGCGCCGAAATCTCTCACAACGGCGCACAACTGCAAGGCTGTGCAGCTTATGCGCAGATCATCTGCGCTGTCTCCGCTGATCCTGTTTCGTATGGCGTCATGCGCGCTGCCGGCAACAGTCGCGCAATGTCAGCGCGGGCGCACTCGGCGGTGCCTGCCCTCATCAGCGTTGCGGCTGCACAAGCCACGCCCAATCGCACGCCAGCATCAAGCGGTTCACCGCGTGCGATAGCTGCTGCGAGGCCGGCCACCAGTGCATCGCCCGCGCCGGCCGGGTTCACCACCGGCACGGACAGCGCCGGCGCATAGTGCGTTGCGTCGGCCGTCACCACCAGCAACCCATCTGCGCCGAGCGACGCCAGCACGCTCACGCCGTGCCGTGTGCGCAGAGATTGCGCAGCATGAAATGCCTCGCGCAGGGTGCGCACTGCGCAGCCGGCCAACGTTTCCAGCTCCTCGCGATTCGGCTTGATCCAATCTGGCTGCGCCGCCAGCGCAAGCGTCATGGCCGCGCCAGTGGCATCCACGATGGTTGGCACGCGATGCTGTTTTGCGATGGCGATGAGCTGCGCGTAGAGCGACAGATCGGCGCCGGCGGGGATGCTGCCGCCCAACGCGACGCACTTCGCCGACGGAATCTGCCGAGCGAAGGCATCGATCAACGTGGCAACATGATGCTCGCGCACAATCAATGATTCGGCGGTGATGGTGGTGTGGCTGCAATCTTCTTCACCGATGATGACGGTGTTGATGCGCGTTGCGCCGTCCGCCCAGGTCAGCGCCGAGGCGATGTTTTTTGCGCGCAGCGCTGCTTCGAGTTGCTGACCCGCGTCGCCGGCGACGAAACCGATCGCCACCGATGGCATGCCGATCTCTGCCAGCACCAGCGACACATCGATGCCCTTGCCACTGGGGCTGAGCATTGCCGGCTGCGCGCGCAGCGTATGGTTGGGCAGCAGCCGCTCCACACGCAATATGCGGTCCAGGGCGGTGTTGGGTGTGACGGTGATAACCATCTTCAATGCCCTGTCAACGCCTCGGCCAGTGCCGCATTCTCCGCCGCAAATTCCGCCGGCGAGAGCAACGCGCGGCTCTCCAGGATGATGCGCGCGTTGTTGTCGATGCGCTCGACTGCGTCGAAGGCGGCATCGAGGTCTTTGCCGACGCAGAAAATGCCGTGCCAGGGCGCGATGACAGCGGCGGCCTGCTTGCGGATGCGGCTGTCTTGTCCGCGCAGTCCCTCGGCCACGTGCAACGCGAGGTCGGCGCTGTGCGCCGGCGCAAACTCGGTCACGTTGATGGCGCCGAACTTCATCGTCGCTTCCAGCACCGGCGGGATGGGCCGGCGCGCAGCACAAAAGACCAGCGCGTGCCGGGGATGCGCGTGAATCACTGCACCGCCGTCGGGAAATTCGGCGTACAGCCGCAGGTGCACCTTGCTCTCGCGTGAAAGGTCGCCAGCGCCGGCTAATTTGTTGCCCTGCAAGTCCACGACCAGCACGTCGTCGGGTTGCAGATGCCACTGGTGCTTCTGGCCGCTGTAGCGTGGAGACAGGCAGACGAGATCGCCGGCGCGCACGCTGATATTGCCGCCAGCGGCATCGGTGAGAAAGCGATCGAACAGCATGCGGCCAAATGTTGCGATGCGCTCGCGAGCGTGTTGAATCTCCAGAGAATCAACGGAAAGTTGCAAAGCAGTCATGCGCGTATTCTCGCGCAGATTTCAATTCCCAAAAACCTTGCAGGTTTCAAAAATTTGCGAGGCTTGTCAAATGCAACCCCTACAGAATCAGAGTGCTTTCGTTTATTTTTGGCCGCATCCTCAGCGCGTAGACCAGCATCGACAGGCCGAAGATGCCCACGATTGCTTCTGCGGCCACCACGCCAAAGCTGCGCTGCGCAATCAGCGTGACGCCGTTTGCAGCCGCATGGATGAGCATGGCGAGGAACAGCCACTTCGATCCACGCCCCTCGACTGCCTGCATCACCATCACGCTCAGGCCGATGTGCAGCATGATGGCGAAGACGCGCTCGATCAAGGATGCGCCGATGAGGCCGGCGTTTACTGTGCGCAAGAGGTCAATTTGTTGCGTCAGCGCGGCAACGCTGGCTGGCGCAGCCGCCTTCGTTTGCGCCAGCAGCGCATCGGCGTTCATCAGCACGAAGGCGTTGGAAAAGGCGGTGAATGCGACGAGCAGGATGGCTTCGATGCCGCCGTGGCCCGCGCCAAACATCACCGCCCCGCGCCAACCGCGCGTCTCCTTGCCAAGGAAGCGCAGCACCAGAAAGCGCGCGCTCTCTTCAAACAGACCCGAGGTCAGCGACAGCACCGCCCAGTTGAACCAGAAATTGCCTTCCTGCCCGAAGTTCCAGCCGAGCGTCTGGCTGACAACGGTGAGCGCGATCAGCAGTGGCATGCGCACCAATTGCGAGGCGATGAAGGCAATTGCGCCCCATACCCAACTGCGCCACATTGCCGGCAGCCGGCGGTGCAGCGCCAGTGCAAGTGCGATCACGCCAACTAATACGATCAATCCCTGCGCGATGAAGAGCCATGGTGAGTTCATTGCGCCATGTTGTAGCACAGCCGGCGCGTTTCCATGTAGGATTGGGAAGGCGCGCCGCGCCTATGATGCACATCACCAGCCTGACCAACCCGCGTGTGAAGCACGTTGTGGCGCTGAAGGATAAGCGCCAGCGCGACGAAGATAATCTGATGTTGATCGAGGGCTTCGATCCGCTCTCATTCGCGCTGGATTGCGGCGTGAAGCCGGCGACCGTGTTTCTTTGCTCCGCGTTGCACAAGCCGGCGCACACGCCCGGTGCGCATGCTGAATTGCTGGCGCGATTGCGCAGCGCCGGCGTGGAGATCATTGAGGCTACGCGGCCCGTGTTCGAGAAGATGGCATACCGCGACGGCCCTGACGGCTGGTTGGCGATTGCGCCGCGCCCCGATTTCTCGCTTCAGCGCATTGCAAGGGCGTCTGGCCGAGCATCCCTGCTGCTCGTTGTCGAGGGTGTGGAAAAGCCTGGCAACCTCGGCGCGATGCTGCGCACATGCGACGCCGCCGGCGTGGATGCATTCATCTTTTGCGACCCGAAGGCCGACCTGACCAACCCCAACGTGGTGCGCGCGTCGCAGGGCGCCTTGTTCAGCGTGTCGGTGGCGCAGTGCAGCAGCGCCGAGGCCATCGCGTGGCTGCGCCAAAACAACGTCAAGATCGTCGCCACCACACCCAACCCCGTTCGCGGTGAAATGCCATTGCCCTATACACGATTCGATTTCACACAGTCGTGCGCCATTGTGATGGGTGAGGAGAAGTATGGCCTGACGCCGGTGTGGTTGGATGAGGCAGACACCGCCGTGCGCATCCCGATGGTCGGACGCATCAACTCGCTCAATGTCGCCACTTCGGCCGCGCTCATGATTTACGAAGCGGTCAAGCAACGTGGTATCCTGTAACCGTTAGACCTCGAGTGGCATGGGTTTTGACGAAGGGTGCCGTTCGCGGCAATCGTTTCCTTCGCCAGTGAGTTTTCCCAGCAATGAATTTTTCTGATTTTGGCGTGGATGCACGCCTGCTGCGCGCCGTGCAAGGCGCCGGCTACGAGTCGCCCACGCCCATTCAAGCCAAGGCGATTCCAGTTGCCCTCGAGGGCAAAGACCTGATCGGCACGGCACAGACCGGCACTGGCAAGACGGCAGCCTTCGTGCTGCCCATCTTGCAGCGCCTGTTGACCAGCGGGCGCAACGGTCACCACCGCGCGCTCATCGTCACACCGACGCGTGAGCTGGCCGAGCAGATCAACGATACCTTTCGCCTGTTCGCCAAAGGCGCCGGCATCCGCAGTGCCACGATCTATGGCGGCGTGTCGGCAGGTCCGCAGGAGCGGGTCCTGAAGGACGGAGTCGAAATTCTGGTCGCCTGTCCAGGCCGGCTGCTCGACCACATCGGCGCCGGCTTGTGCAAGCTCGACCGCATCGAGGTGCTGGTGCTGGATGAGGCAGACCGCATGTTCGACATGGGCTTCCTGCCGCAGGTGCGCCGCATCCTCAACCACGTGCCGAAGAAGCGCCAGACGATGTTGTTTTCGGCCACCTTCCCGCGCGAGGTGGAAGCGCTGGCCGCCGATGAACTGCATCAGCCGGTGCGTGTGGATGTGGGCAAGAGCAAGGCTGCGCGCACTGTGGCACATGCGCTCTACCCCGTGCCGCAGCATCTGAAGAGCGATCTGTTGATCGCGCTGTTGCGGCAGACCGACGCATTCTCGATGCTGGTGTTCACGCGCACCAAGCATCGCGCCGAGAAGCTGGCGCGCGTGCTGGACAAACAGGGCTTTACCACCACCAGTCTGCACAGCGACCGCTCGCAAAACCAGCGCCAGCGCGCCTTGCAGGGCTTCAAGGCCGGCAAGTATCAGGTGATGGTGGCGACTGATATCGCGGCGCGCGGACTGGACATCGAGAGCGTGTCGCATGTGATCAACTACGACGTGCCGGACACGACCGAGGCGTATATCCATCGCATTGGCCGCACTGGTCGCGCCGAGCGCGAGGGTGATGCGTTCACGCTGGTGACGCCGGATGACAAACTGATGGTGCGTGACATCGAGCGCGCGCTGGGCAAGCCGATCGAGCGCCGGCATTTGGATGACTTCGACTACGATGCGCCGGCGCCGGAGCGGCCACAGCAGTCTGCGCCGCCACAGCGATATGCACCGCGCGAACCAAAGCCGCAAGCGCAGCCTGTTGCGCAGCAAGCGCAGCAGCGTCCTGCGCAACTCCCATCGCAGCGTCCGCGCCGGCCGTTTGGCCATCCACAACGCCGGCCGCAAAAAGTTCGCTGATTGAAAAAAGAGACGCACTTTCAAAGTGTGTCTCTTTTTTACAGCGCAATTCGCTCGCCGATGCGCGGCACGCGCACGCTGCCAGGCATGCCTTGCGCTTGCCACTCAGTTTGCGCATGGAACTGCCATTCGTCATCCAACCAGCCAAAGCCGTCACCGGTGGCATCTTCGTGTCCGCTCAAGTGCATCAACAGCGTTTCGCGCGGGGCAAGCGCGCGAATGTTGGGTAATTGCGTATGAAACGATGCATGGCTGGCAGCACTCTCTGGCGTGCCTTTGAACCGCCATGTGTTGCAATCCACGCACAGCAAATCTGCGCCGCTGGCCAATGCGCGGGCTGCCACCTGCGCGTCGTCTTTTGGCTGGGTGATCCAGGTGTTGGTGTTGTCCATGTCCCAGAACAGCACAGCCTTGCAAGACGGCGTCTGAATGACAAAGCCGGCGCACGCAGGTTGCCGGCGCCCCGTGCTGCCCTGCGCCACATCGGCACTGCTGTGGTGCAGCGTGATGGGTGTGAGGGTGAGGCTGGGTGCGTCAGTGGGCACAGGCGCAAGCACAGCGCCAGCATCCTGAAAGCCGCGCGCGATAACGGGCTCGATGAACATGTGCCATGCGCCGCCGAAGGTGTGTGCAAGCCATTGCGCTGTGCCTTCGCGGCACCATGTCTTTACGCGGTTGAATGGTTGGCCACGCCGGGCGCAGGTGCGCGCCCAGCCGGCGCAAATGCGATTGAGTTCGGCGCTGTGATCGGAATGCCAGTGTGTGAACAGCAACCAGTCCAGCCGCGCTCGCTCACCCGGCAGGAGATGGTTGGCGTGCAGGCTCTCTGAGCTGCCGAAGCCGCAGTCGATCAAGGCATGAAAGGCAGTGGCGCGGTCGGCGTCTTCGACGCCGATCAAGGACATCGACGTGTTTGCCGCGCGCTCGGGGCGCATGCAGCGCCGGCAATCGCAGCCAAATTCGCGTGGAAATGCGTTGTCCAACCCGTTGACGATGAGTGAGTAGTTCATGATGTGCGGCTTGTTATTTTTCTAACCACGCCAGCAAAACCCGATATGCGGGCATGTCGGGTTTCTGCTTAAATCCTCTGCATGAAACTCGGACTTGGCCTGTACGGCAACATGCTCAGCGCGGAGAACTTCCGTTTCGCAAGACAAGCCGGCGCAACGCACATCGTAGCGCATATCGTCGGCCATTTCAAAAAGCCCGGCAAAGACGCCATCACCACCGAAGGCTCGAACGCGTATGGCTTTGGCATCAGCGACCCTATCGACACGGCATGGACGCTCGACTGGTTGCGCGATCTGAAGGCATCTGTTGAGCGTGAGGGGCTGGTGCTGGAAGCCATCGAGAATTTCGAGCCGGCGCACTGGTATGACGTGCTGCTCGACGGCCCGCAGCGCGACGCACAGA
>JBDHWI010000041.1:0-26125 GCA_039810125.1 Thermoflexales bacterium
CCCATGTCTTCATGCGACACCACGCGCACCGTGTTGCCATGCACCAGCCATGACGTGACCGAATGCTCCGGCTTCAATCCCAGGGCATCAAATGAGCGTCGGCGGTTCTCGTTCACCGGCGCAGCAGCATCGCCGGTGCTGCAGCTCATGTTCAGCGATGCCCATTGCCCTTCACTCACGCCGCCCTGGCGTGTAAAAATGCCATGCTGAAGGGCTTGCAGGCTGTCGAAACGGTAATACGCCATCGCCTGATGTGTGAGTCGTTGCATGAGGCGAGAACTGTATCACGAGCGAAAAGGCGCATGGGCAGCCCTGCAATGACGCTGGGTAGGATAATAGCCCGCATGTTATTCCCCACAGGTGACTCAAAGGCGATCGCCGCACAACAGCAAGTCCAGTCAGAAATTGATGAATACCTCGTTACAGAACAGCAGCGGCAGCGCCTGATCCCCCGCGCCGCGTTGGCCGGCGCTGCCGCCGGCGTGATCGCTGTCGTCTTCCGAATTGCACTGCAAAGCATGGATGCCATGCGCAACACCATCGCGGCTTGGGCGCACCAGTTCCCTGCTTGGGGTTGGATCTTTCCGGTGGCGTTTTGCTCCGTCACGGCCACCGCGTCTGTCTATGTCGTGCGCAAGTTTGCGCCAGAGGCATCCGGCAGCGGCATCCCGCATCTCAAGGCCGTCTTGCACAAGTTGCGGGAATTGCGATCGATGCGCATTCTGGTTGTGAAATTTATTGGCGGGTTGCTGGGTTTGGGCAGCGGCATGGCGATTGGGCGCGAGGGGCCGACGGTGCAGATCGGCGGCGCGGTCAGCGACCTGGTGGCAAAGCGCGCAGGAACCACCTCGCCCGAGCGCATGACGCTGATTGTCGCCGGCGCCGGCGCCGGCCTGGCCGCAGCCTTCAATGCGCCGCTGGCTGGTTTCATTTTCGTGCTGGAGGAAGTGCAGCGCGATTTTCGCCCCAGCATGTTCGCCGCTGCGCTGATCGCTGCGGTGGTCGCTGATGTCATCACTCGACTGGCAGCTGGCCAGGCGCCGGTGTTTGTAATACCAAACTATCCAGCGTTGAGCCTCACGGCGTTGCCGGCGTTCATCGCGCTGGGCCTGTTTTGCGGCTTTTTTGGCGTGCTGTACAACAAGCTGCTCCTGCGCACGCTGGACGCTTATGCGCTGCTGAAAGGCCGCGCGCTGTTCGTTGCAGTCGCCGTCGTCGGCGCAGTGGCCGGCGTCGTGACATGGTTGAACCCCATCTATGCCGGCGGCGGCCATGCGATGACCGAACAGATCCTGGCCGGCCAGGTGTTGAGCAGCGCCATCCCCGCGCTGCTGCTTTTTCGTCTGACATTCATGCTGGCAAGCTACGGCTCAGGCGCAGCCGGCGGCATCTTCGCGCCGTTGCTGGTGCTGGGCGCATTGGTGGGGTTGGGCATTGGCCGGCTGGGGCAATGGCTCGCGCCGGGCGTTGTCACCCAACCGGAAGTGTTTGCCATCGTTGGCATGGCCGCGCTATTCACCGCCGTGGTGCGCGCCCCGCTCACCTGCATCGTGCTGCTCGTGGAAATGACGAACAGCTACACCCAGATGCTGCCGCTGCTGGTGACTTGCTTCTGCGCATACATCGTGGCTGAATACCTGAAGGACCTGCCGATCTATGAGGCGCTGCTCAAGCGTGATCTTGAAGAGGGCGGCTATCCAGATGTCTCAGAGCCGAAGGTGGTTGAGTTGGAAATCGCGCCTCATTCGCCATTCTCAGGCAAATTGGTGAGCGATCTGGGGTTGCCGGCTGGCTGCCTGCTGGTGAAGGTGCGCGAGGGCGACCGCGAATGGGTTCCGCTCGCATCGACGCGTCTGCTGGCGCACCAGCGCATCACCGCAGTCGTATCACCCGAGGCCGAGGGCGGGCTGGACGCATTGCACGCAGGCTGCAACGCCATATAAGGCCGCAGAGGGCACAGGGTTCGATGGCGCCTTGTGCCCTCTGTGATGAACGTCAAAACACGGTCTGGCTTTGCTCGCGCAGATATTGCTGCACGTAGTACGGCCCGCCGGCGCCGCGCGCGCTGCTGCCGCTGGCCTTCCATCCGCCAAAGCTCTGGTTGCCCGGCCATGCGCCAGTGGTCGCGCCGTTCTGGCGGTTCACGTAGATCGTGCCGGCTTCGATATGATCCAAAAAGTACTGGATCTCCTTCCTGTCCTTGCTGAAGAGACCGGCTGTCAGGCCATACACTACCTTGTTCGCCTCGCGCAGCGCATCTTCCAGCTTGTCATATTCGCCCACCACCACAAACGGCACGAACAATTCCTCGCTGAAGAGCGCGTGGTCGAGCGGCAGGCCATCGACGATGGTCGGCTGCACGAAATACCCCTTCGCGAAATCGCCCTCAGTCAGCGCCTGGCCGCCGGCGACAAACGTGCCGCCATCGCGTCTGGCTCGCTCTGCCGCATCCAAAAATGTCTCATAACCGCCGCGATTGCACACCGGGCCAGTGAAGATGCCTGGCTGCGTCGGGTCACCGATCCGCAGCGCCTCGGTCTTGCGCTTGAGCAGCGCAAGAAACTTGTCCTTCACGGCGTGATGCACATATACGCGGCTGGTGGCGCTGCACTTCTGCCCGCTCAAGCCAAACGCCGCGCGCACCACCCCTTCAGCGGCCTTTTCGATGTCGGCCTTGTTGCTCACGATCACAGGGTTTTTGCCACCCATCTCAGCGATCAACGGGCGCGGCACCTCGGCGCTGAAGCGGCGGATAAGATCGGAGCCGACAGGGTACGAGCCGGTGAAAGTCATGCCGGCGACGTCCTTGTTCGTCACCAGCGTTTCGCCCACCGTGCTGCCCGGGCCAGTGATGAAGTTGAACACGCCGGCGGGCAGGCCGGCATCGCGCAGGCACTCGGTGAGTTTCCAACTCGTCATCGGTGTGTCGGTAGCCGGCTTGATGACGACGGTGTTGCCGGCGACCAGCGCGCCACCGGCGGGGCCGCCCGTCAGCGCCATCGGAAAGTTGAACGGCGAGATCACCGCCCACACGCCAAATGGCTTCAACACGCTCTGTGACTTGCTGATGCCGCCTTCGGGGATGAGCGGCTTCACAAAGCCATCGTTCGCTTCCATCTGATCGCAGTAATAGTTGATCAGATCAGCGGTCTCCTTCACATCGCCGATCGCCTCTGCGCGGCTCTTGCCCACTTCGATGCTCACCCACGCCGCGATGTCGAACAGGCGTTTGTCAATGAGATTGGCAACCTTGCGCATGTAATGCACGCGCCGCTTCCACGGCAGCGCGCTCCATGCGGGAAAGGCAGACTTCGCCGCAGCCACCGCATCGTTCGCGTCCTGCGCGTTGCCCTTTTGGAAATAACCGATTGTCACATCGGTATTGATCGGGGTGGTCTTGGCAAATTGAATGGAACTGGTGCGCTCCTCGCCGCCGATGAGCATGGGATAGGTGCGCGCATGCTCGCCGATGGCGGCGCGCACTTTGGCAAAGGCCTTGTCGAACTTTGCCAGCATCACGGGATCGTTCAACGCGCTGCTGAGCGTGGCGTAGCTGATTTTGAAGGCTGCTGGCTTGCTTGTTTTTGTCAGCTTGGCCGGCTTGCGCTGCGCCGGCTTCGCTTTGGTTTTGGTTGGCATGCTTTGCCTCGCTTTCGTGTCCGTGAACAATCACGCTTTCAATCGCGGATCTTCACTCCAGAAAAACTTCACTTGCCCTGTCAGTGTCTCATACTTTAACGGCAGGCCCATACCCCGTCGCGCCTCGCTTGGCACATACACCCACTTGCCCACCTGCGCTTCGATCAGGCTGCGCGTCTCGTCGCTCAGCGCCGGCTCGGTCTGCACGCCGGTCAGCCGCATAATCCAGCGATCCTGCGGCGGCTCATACACAATCACCTCTGCCGCAAACGATGCAGTGGTGCGCCGGCCATCCGGCAGGCGCCACGAGCAATTGACCACGACCTTCTCGGTGTCACCGGCGGGTTGCGTGTTGATCATGTGGCCGTAGCGCGTGAGCGCAGTGATGGCCTGCTCGAATTGCGCGCCCTTCACCAACACGTAATCGGTGTCGTGCGTGCTAATCGCCATGATGACGACACGCGCCTCGGCCAGCGGGTCCAGCACCTGTTTGAGGACGCCGACCTGATTGAAGTCGAACGCGCCTTCCAGCTTGAAGATGCGCCAGCCACGCTCAGCCTTCACGCTCGATGGCAAATTTGCTTCATTGCAGACGACTGACACCTCATCGGCGGTGCGCGTGACACTGAAGAAGCCGGCGGGCTGCGTGGCCCACTGCGGAATGGCAGAGCCGGCATCCAAGCGCGCAATGGCGTAGCTGCCAGGCAGCGCGGAGAGCGTAATCGAAGCTGTCATGGGTTGATGCGATTGTAATATTGGCGCATGAATATCTCGCGCATTCACCATGCCCAAATCACCATCCCCGCCGGCACCGAGAGATCTGCGCGCGATTTTTACTGTAACGTGCTGGGTTTGAGGGAGATCGAAAAGCCCGCCTCATTGCAGGCGCGCGGCGGATTCTGGCTGCAAGTGGGAGAGATGCAGGTGCATGTCGGCACAGAAGCCGGCGTCGATCGCTTGAAGACCAAAGCGCATCTCGCGTATCAGGTCGATGATGTGGCTGCGTGGCAAAACACACTTGCCGCGCACGGCATCGAGATGGCCGACTCGATTCCCATCGAAGGCTATGCGCGATTCGAGTTCCGCGACCCCTTCGGCAACCGCGTCGAATTCATCCAGCAGTTGGACTAGCCAGGATGAACAGGACGAAACAGGATGATCAAAATCAATCGCCAGACAAATCCTGTTCGGCTTGCCAATCCTGTCTCCACTAAAATCGCTGCGTGAGGCGTTTTGATGTGATGGATCGAGTGGCGCTAGGCGCGATGCTCGCGCTGGCGGCGACGATCGCGTTCGTTGTCCTGCGCGGCGATCAGGTCGGCGTGCAAATCGTGCGCAGCGCGCCGGCGCACAATGAAGTCGATGCCTCAATGCGCGGCGCGCTGGCGTTTACCTTCAGTGAGCTGATGGATCATGCCTCAGTCGAGCAGCATATTCGCATCGCGCCGGCGCTCAGCGGCACGCTGCGCTGGGAGGGCGCAACGGCATTCTGGACATCAAAAGCGCCGCTGCAAGCCGATACCACCTACACCGTGACCATCGCCGCCGGCGCAGTCAGCCAGCGTGGCCGGCAACTATTGCGCGACGAGGTGATTGCATTCACGACCGGTCACCCGCGCCTCGTCTATCTCGCTCCGGCGGATGGCGCGTCGAACCTCTTCATTCTCGATGTGTTCACGGGCTTGCCGCCTCAGGCCATCACGCAAGAGCAATTTCGCATTTACGACTTTGCCATCAGTCCGGATGGCCGGCGCATCGTCTACAGCCTGGACCGCGAGGAGAAAAATCCTGAGCGCGATCTGTGGATCATCAACACCGACGGCACCGGGCGCGACCTGTTGGTACGCTGCGATGTGCAGGTGTGCCAATCGCCATCGTGGGCCGCCGACGGCGCGCACATCGCGTTTGAACGGCGGCCGCTGGAGGACAGCGTGGCCGGCCGTTCGCCTGGGCCAGCGCGCATCTGGATCGTTGATGCCGGCACAAAGGAGGCCGCACCGCTCTCACAAGATGACCAGCAGACCGGCTCGCTGCCGCGCTTTGCGCCCGCCGGCAACAAGCTGGCCTACTACGATCAGCAGCAAGGCGGCATCCGTGTGGTGGACACGGTCGCCGGCAGTGTGACTGACCTGCCAAGTCTGCTCGGCGATCCTGGCGCGTGGTCGCCAGATGCAAGCCAGCTCATCTACCCAGCATTGCAGGTCAGCGACGAAAGCCAACACAGCCAGTTGCTGCGCGCCGATTTGGCTGGCAACACGATCACGGCCGTGACGGCGCTTAGCACGACGAATGATGGCGGCGCGGCGTGGTCGCCCCTTGGTGATCCGGTTGCATTCGGTCGTCAGATCAGCGCTGGCGGGCGCAGCATCCTCGGCCCGCAGGTATGGACGGTGACGCCAGATGGCCGGCAGGCAAAACAGATCACCGACGAACCACAATTCAGCCACGGCGCGCTGGATTGGAGCCCTGACGGGCAATGGCTGGCGCTGCAGCGCTTCGACTTGCTGGCGCAGCAGACGCGGCCAGAGGTTTGGCTGTTGCGCGCGGACGGCGGCGAGAAGCGCAAGCTGGCCGATGATGCCATTTTGCCGGCGTGGCTGCCGTAGCAACCTATAATCCGCAAATCATCATGCGTATCTTCATCACCGGCGGCGCCGGCTTCATTGGGTGCAACCTCGCTGCGCACCATCTCGGCAAAGGCAACCACGTCTTCGTATTCGACAATCTCTCACGGCCACGCACGCAATACAACCTCGACTGGCTGAAGTCGCAGGGCGATGTCCATTTTTCGCACGGCGATGTGCGCTCATATGACGGGCTGCATGATGCGATGGCGCAGGCGCGCCCCGACCTTGTGGTGCATCTCGCGGCACAGGTGGCCGTGACCACCAGCGTGAAGAACCCGCGCGAGGATTTTGAGATCAACGCGCTCGGCACGTTCAATGTGCTGGAAGCGGCTCGCAACCTGCCGCGGCCGCCGGCGCTGATCTACGCCAGCACCAACAAGGTCTACGGCGGCATGGAAGATGTGGCGGTGGTGCTGGAAAATGACCGTTATCGCTACCGCGATTTTCCCAACGGGATCAGTGAGCACCAACCAATCGATTTTCATTCCCCGTACGGCTGCTCGAAGGGCGCCGGCGATCAGTATGTGCGCGACTATGCGCGCATCTACGGCCTGCGCACCGTTGTCTTTCGCCAAAGCACTGTCTATGGCCCGCGCCAATTCGGCGTGGAAGACCAGGGCTGGCTGGCACACTTCATCATCGCGACGGTTACCGGCAAGCCAATTTCCATTTATGGCGATGGCAAGCAGGTGCGCGACATGCTGCATGTGAGCGATCTGATCGCCGCATACGATGCGGCATTCGCGCGTATCGATCAAGTGAAGGGCGAAATCTTCAACGTCGGCGGTGGAGCGCAAAACACATTGACGATCTGGAGCGAGACTGGCCCGATGCTGGAGCAACTCGCCGGCCACCCCATCGCAGTGAAATATGCCGACTGGCGGCCGGGAGATCAGCCGGTGTTCATCAGCAACAACAGCAAGGCGCAGCAAATGCTCGACTGGTCGCCAAAAGTGAACGTGCAGGAAGGTGCGCGCAAGCTGTGGCGCTGGGTGAAGGACAATCGCGTGCTGTTCGATTGATGGATGGGGGATGCAAGTCAAAAAAGGGTCGGAGCGCTCCGACCCTTCTGCTTAGCAAATGCCGCGGAAGTCGTCGATCCGCATCATCCACTCGTCTTCGTGCAGCATCTCCGGTGTGGCAAAGCCGTTAAAAGGCGACGACACCGAGTAGATGTAGGCGCCGGCGGACTTCAGCACCAGCCGGTCACCGACCTTGAGTTCCACCGGCGAGCGCATCTCGAACAGCGTGTCGAGTGAATCGCAGGTGGGGCCGGCGAGCCGATACGTCACCATGCCCAGCGGACGCGCGTCGCGCACGATCGGCTGCACACTCGGGCGAATGCCATCCGGGATCTCATACAGGCCGCTGAAGAAGCCCCCATCGACATACAGCCAGAGCTGCCCGTCGGGGCGTTGTGCCAGGCCGGTCACTTCCAGCACCATGTCGGCGGCGTTGCCGCACACACCGCGCCCCGGCTCCAGAAATACGCGCGTCGCGCCCGGCACACACTCATCCATCGCGCGTTTTACCGCATCGGCAATTTCGTGCGGGTGTGGCACCGGGCCGGTGTAGGGCGCAGGGAAGCCGCCGCCGAGGTCGATCATGTCAAGATGAATGCCCTCTTCGGCCGCCATGCGCCACGCCGGCGCGATCTCACGCAGCGCATCCGCCCACGTGTCTGGGCGCGTGCATTGCGAGCCGACGTGAAAGGCGAGGCCGACGGGCTTGAGGCCGCGCGCCTTCGCCATGCGCAGCAGGTCGACAGCGCGGCGCGGCTGCACACCAAATTTGTGCGTCAGCGGCCACAGTGCGCCTTCATGTGAGACAGTCATGCGGACGTACACTTCCAGCGGATCGTCGGGATTGTTGTGCTGCGCCAGCTTTTCGATCTCGGCTTCAGAGTCGAAAACGAACAACTTGATGCCGTGCTTGACAGCGAAGGCGATGTGCGCCGGCTGCTTGACCGGATTGCTGAAAAAAATGCGCTCGCCGGTCACGCCGATGTCCAGGAGCGCCTGAATCTCGGCTTTCGACGCCACCTCAAACCATGCGCCCTCCACCCGCGCCAACGCCGCCAGCAAAGACGGGTGCGGATTTGACTTCATCGCGTAGCCAACGTTCGCCCCCGGAAATGCGCGCTGAATCGCCTTGAAATTATCGACAGCGCGATGGGGCGAGAGGATCAGGGAAGGTGTTGGCACCTGCCAGATCGGGTGGGTCGCCGGAAAGGCAGGGTATTCGCTCAGCACACCCAGAGGCATGTGGGCATGAGCGGTGTTGGTGTTGATCGAGTTGATCGTAGCTGCGTTCGTCTTTGCCGCGCGCGGCGCGTTCACACGCTGCACAGTCTTGTTCATCTAATAAAGAAACTATTCCTCCTTCGCGGCCCCCGCCCCTTTCAACAGGCCGTACCGCATAGAAAACCCATTTGCAAAACGGTGCGAATGTTATCAACATCAGCCCGCTTGTAAATCCTCTCAACCTTAAATTTATGCCCGTTGAACCTTAAAAAGACGCTTGAATGCTGATTGCCCTTTGCCGCTGGTCGCATGTCATTCATCCAGCGACAATCTTGCACGCTTCACATGCTGGATCATGGCGCACATCGACGCTCACGATACAGCGCCGCACCTGCACGTTGAAGATGTCCGCTTAACATCACACCTGACTGCTCTCGCCGATAGCCTGCACAACCGGACCCTGCGTCGGGCAATCTCCCCGTGCGCGCATTCGCGCTAATCGTCGTGAAGCAATGCGCCTGCGTACAATCGCAGGCACATGTCCGATCTTGATGCTTTCTGGGAGAACATTTTCAGCGGGGACGCGGCGCGAGTAAGCCTGGCCTTACGCCAACTAAACGACGAAGAGCGCGCGGCAACACGTGATCTGCTGCGCGCCATCGCCGGCGACGACGAGCGCATCGCCGCGCAGCGAACTGCGGCGCAATTCGCACTGGGTGTGCAGGCACAGTCGCTGCCGGCGCCTCTGCCTGATGGCGCGCTCCAGTTTGCGCGCACCCTCGCGCATGACACCGCACAATTCCTGCTCACCTCTTTTGGCGAAGGCAACGCCGACACCAAGCGCGACGGCACGCTGGTCACACAATTCGACCTCGAATCTGACCGGCGCCTGAGCGCAGCCATCCGGTCGCGCTACCCAACACATCACATCTTGTCTGAAGAGCGCGACCACGTTTATCGTGGGCAAGAGTGGTGCTGGGTGATCGACCCCATCGACGGCACGACAAACTACACAAGGGGCTATCCTTGCTGGGGCGTGCTGATCGGACTGCTGCATGACGGTTACCCGGTGCTGGGCGTGGCTGACTTTCCGCACACACGCGAGCAGTTCTCTGCCGTGTTGGGCGAAGGCGCATGGCTCAATGGGTCGAAGCTGCAATCACTGCAGCTTGAGGCTGATGCGCAAGGCCGGCCACAATTTATGCCCACACACCTGTTTGCCTGCTGCACGCGCACCTTGCAACACGGCAACCTCAACGTGCCACTCAAAGTGCGCTTGCCCGGCTCCACCGGCTACAACCTGGCACTGGTGGCAAAGGGCGCTTGTGCCGGCAGCCTCGACGTGCGGTCCTACGTGTGGGACGTGGCGGCGCTGTGGCCTGTGGTGGAGATGGCCGGTGGGGCGCTCAGAACGACGCAGCCCGTGTTCCCCCTGAGCAAAGATGCCAACTATGCCGAGATATCGTTCGGTGTGCTGACGGGTTGCTCATCGGCAGCGGCAGATGCGCTCGCAGAGCGGTTGAGGGATCGCTTCGCTGTCTCTGCTACGCCGATCCACTCTTGAATCGTTAGCGTCTCGGCTCGACGGGACGGGACGATGCCGGCAGATTGCAGCAATGCATCGGCAGCATCCTTGCGAATGCCGGCACCAGCGGCCAGCGTATTGCGCAATTGCTTGCGCGGCTGGCTGAAGCCGGCTTTCACCCATTTGAAAAACCAGGCCGCATCGTCATAGAGCGGTTGTGGATGCGGCAGGATGCGCAGCACGGCGGAATCGACCGCCGGCGGCGGGTGGAACTGCCCGGGGGGAATGCGAAACAACACCTCAGAGGTGCCATAGAACTGAATGCTCACCGCCAGCAAGCTCATATCCGGCGGCTTGGCTGCCGCGCGTTGCGCCACCTCCAGCTGCACCGTCAACACGATCGACGCAGCTCGCACGCCACATTCCAGCATATGCCGGATGGCAGCTGAGGTGATGTAGTAGGGCAAATTGGCGACGAAGCGGACATGCGCAAAGTCGCGCTTCAAGCGAGTGGCGGCGTCTTCGGCGGCTTTTGCAAAGTCAAACTCCAACGCATCAGCACGAACGATCTCAACGTTGGTTGCGCCGGCGATGGCATCCTCCAGGTGCGGGATGAGCGTTTGATCCAGTTCAATGGCGATCACATGCGCTGCGGCTTGCGCAATATGTCCAGTCAGCGCGCCCACACCTGGCCCAATCTCAAAGACAAGATCGTCAGGTTGGATGCCGGCACTCTCCACAATCCGACTCGCAGTGGCATCATGGACGAGAAAGTTCTGACCGAGGCTCTTGCGTGGAGTGATATTGCGCGAGCGGAAAGGCGAGCCGAGACTATTCAAGGCGATATTGGATGTTGGCAGGTGCCGGCGCAAGCAGATAAACATCCACCCAGCGGTACCACATCTTCAAATTGCTGTCGTCGTAACCCAAGTCAATGCGCTTGCCAAGAATGGCGCTCCCTGTGTCACAGGCATTGCCAACACCATAATCTGGGACATAAACACCAGACCCCAGACTTATGACACGCGGATCTACGGCAACGATACCAAACCGCATGGTCACACCACACCGCGCACGCCCATACCAGGCCTTGTCCCGTGAAACGCCGGCGGTACTGGCCGAATAGGACGTTGCCAGCATCCTGATCTTGCGCCAATACTGCACCGGCCCGTTTGGCGTGTCGAGGGTGCGCAGAACGACCTTTGTGCCATATTTGTAAATGCGCGGCAGCGGTTCGCGTGCAACAAAATCTGCGGTCAACTCGCGCTTGACTTCCAAGCCATCTTCGTAGGTTATCAGACTGCGTTGCTCACGCACGCCAGGCGCGCCATCCTGCGCCAGCACCTGATTGTCCAACTCCAATTCGGGATCGGGCTGCCAGAGCGTTTCGAAGGGGATAAAGTCTTGTTGGATGGCAACTTCACGGCGGATGCGCACCACACGCACCTCGGTGTTTGGCTCCACCGGCGCATTCAAATCTGGTCTGGCGTAATCCTGCTCAAAGAGGACGATGTTCATCTCGGCCAGCACATCGCTGACCTTGTCGCTGAGTGTGCGGGTGCGCACCTGCCGGCCATCCACCCAGATGGTCACCGGCTTGGCACGCTCAATGGTGATCTGCATGTCGGGCTGAATGCGCTCGCCTGGCGCCGGCGACACGCGATCAGCGAGATAGATCATGACGCCGGCTTGCAGCAGCGCTTCGCCAACAGTGCGCGCCGTGGTTTTGATCTGCGCCGGCGGAGCGGCATCTTCAACAATTGAGACAGGCAGGGCGCGCCGCAGTTCCAATTCGGCCAGCGGTTTGGCAGAGATCCGCAACAGATCGTCACCAGATTCTCCATTGATCACCACTGCATCTTCAACGGATGTCGTGTAACCCAGATCCTTCAGCACCTGCGCCCCGCGATCGCGTTGAGTGCGGATCAACCTGGGTTCACCATCATCGACATACAGCTTGACCAGCTTGGCGCGCTTGACAATGATCGTGTCGTTGTGCTGCAGTGTAGCATCGCCAGCAGGCAGCACTGTATCTTCTGGCAACAACGAAATATTTGCCTCTCGCAACACGCCTTCCACGTTAGTCTGGTGGGTGCGCAGGTCAATGATCCTGTCCCCGTCAACAATTTTGATTGGCGTGAAGGAATTGAGGTAACCCACCGTCATCAGGCTGAACAAGCCAAGGATGAAGGGGATGGAAAGCCAGCGAACCTTGCTTTTCCAGCGACGCGGCAGAGCGCTGTGGGGTGGCTCTACAGTCGACTGAGATTGCATAGTTGGTTTTGCGAGAGAACCCGAATGTGTTGCCGGGCGACCTTACGACACCCGAAAGAAACTCCTTACCGTTGCTACCTTCCGGCCCTGGCGGGGTTCGAAGGCCTTCGCCGCGCAAGACCCAGCAACACGCGAAACATCATACCAAGTTGCCCTGATCTGTCAATTGTGGTAGATTGACTCAGTCTCAAGTCGTGCGCCCATAGCTCAACTGGACAGAGCACTTGACTTCGGATCAAGGGGTTGTGGGTTCGAATCCTGCTGGGCGCGCTGTTGCCTTGTTTCACGTGAAACAGGTTGTTGCACGTGAAACATCTTCCAGTCATCCTCAGAGTGTCCTCATCATGACCGATACAACGCCGGCGAAATTGCGCGAACTGCTCCTGAATGAATTCTCCGAAGAGGAGCTAAATGCACTTTGTGCCAACCTGAGAATCGACTACGACAAACTCGCCGGCACCGGCACCTTCGGCAAAACGCGCGCCCTGATTGACACTGCAAAATCGCAGGACAAAATGCGCGCCCTGCAGGCAAAGGTGCGCGAATTGCGACCAGTTGCCTACGAGGCGGCTGGTCTCACAACGCCGGCAGAACCAGCACCGATTGAGACGCCGACAACCGAAGCTGCGACCGACGCACAGACCACCTCCTCCAAACGCACATCAGTGTGGCCCTGGCTCGCACTGGCGTTAGTCGTGCTGCTCTGCACAGTTGCCGGCATGCTATTCCTACTGCCGAGGCTGCAGGCCGCCAACCAGCCTGTAACGACTGTCGCCAGTCCAGTCTCAACCGTGACGACCCAGTCGGTGATTGCCCCGGCCACTGAGACGCCACCCGCCATCGTAGAGGTTACGGATTCGCTGGACAAGGGAGCCGGCGTGCTGACTGACACCGAAGCGGTGCTCGACGCCACCGCAACGGTCGTCGAAACACCGATTCAGCCGGCGACTCAAAACACCGCTACCGTCACTGCCGTCACCATCACCGCAACTGCCATGCCAACGCCGGCGGCTGCAAGCAGCACCCTCACAGCAACGGCAACCGCATCCGACACTCACCCATCCATCGGAGTCATTCGCGCGCTGAACGATCAGTTACCCAAGTTCTACACGGGTGAAATCGAAGCACAGAGTCTGCAGCAATTCTGGACGGGTGAAGCACTGCGCAGCGTCGTCGCCTTTGGCACTGTGCGCCTGCCGCGCGCCATGCGCATTCAACCCAGTCAGCGCAACACGATTCAGGCAACCTTTGAGTATCGGCGTCAGCCAACGCTGTTGCGCGCAGCCGGCGACACCGCCGTGGTGTCTTCGCGTGAGTTCTGGCGCTATTCCACCAGCGTCAACGAAACGGCAATCTGCGAAGTCCGCGACTATGTCTACAATCTGGTGCAGACGGACGGGAAATTCAAGGTGAACACATTCAACAGCCGAATCGTGGAATCTGGCTGCACCCCGTAATTGTCCGGAAAAACAAAAACGCCCTTGTGCTGGTCAACACAAGGGCGTTTTTTGTTCGCTACGACTTCACCTGATAGTTTGGCGCTTCTTTTGTAATGATCACCGAGTGCGGATGGCTCTCAATCAAGCCGGCATTTGTAATGCGCACAAAGTGGGCCTTCTCCCGCAATTCTTGCAGGTTACTTGCCCCCACATAGCCCATCCCGCTGCGCAGCCCTCCGACAAGCTGATACACATAGTCTCGCAACGAGCCTTTGTATGGCACGCGACCCTCGATCCCTTCTGGCACTGTTTTGCCGCCAGCCTGGCCGCTGCCGTAACGGTCACGCCCCAACCCCTGCATCGCGCCTAGCGACCCCATGCCACGATAGTCCTTGAAGCGCCGCCCTTCATACAACACCACATCGCCTGGCGATTCGTCTAAACCGGCCAATAGGCTGCCCAGCATCACCGTTGATGCGCCGGCTGCCAGCGCCTTCACCGCATCTCCGCTATATTTGATGCCACCATCGGCGATCAACGGCGTGCCGGTGCGCGCAGCCTCCTCGGCGCATTCCATGACCGCGGTGATCTGTGGCATGCCAGCGCCACTAACGATGCGTGTGGTGCAGATGCTGCCGGCCCCCACGCCCACCTTGACCGCATCCGCGCCAGCATCGACCAACGCCTTCACGCCGGCCTGTGTCACCACGTTGCCAGCAATTACACACACGTTACCCAGCTTCTTGATGGCCGGCAGGGTGCTAATGACACCCTTTGAGTGACCGTGCGCTGTGTCGATGGCAATCACATCAACGCCGGCGTCTATCAACGCCCTCGCGCGCGCCTCAGCATCTTTGCCCACACCAATCGCGGCCGCACATAACAATCTGCCCCGTTGGTCGGTGGCCGCATTCGGATAATCGCGCTTTTTCTGAATGTCCTTGACCGTAATCAATCCTTTCAGGTGGCCTTGCTCGTCCACCAAGGGCAGCTTTTCGATGCGGTGTTTCGCCAAAATGCGCTTGGCCTCGTCCAAGGTGGTGCCAACCGGCGCAGTTACCAGCCCCTCAGATGTCATAAAATTCGAGAGAGGCTGGTCATAATCTTCTGGCTCCACAAAGCGCACATCACGGTTGGTCAGAATGCCAACCAGCACGTTGTCGCGGGTAATCGGCACACCGCTGATGCGGTAGTGCGCCATCAAATTCTCGGCGTCGCGCAGGGTGTGTTCTGGTGAAAGTGTGATCGGATCGACGATCATGCCGCTCTCGCTGCGCTTGACCTTGTCGACCTCTTCGGCCTGCTGGTCGATGGGCATGTTGCGGTGAATGACGCCGATACCGCCCTCGCGCGCCAGGGCAATCGCCAGCCGCGCCTCAGTCACGGTATCCATCGCCGCGCTCACGATGGGTATGCTCAGCGTGATCGTTTTGGTAAGGCGCGCACGCACATCCACATCCGCCGGCAACACTTCGGTGTAGCCCGGCGCGAGTAGCACATCATCGAACGTCAGCGCTTCTGTAATCATTTCTGCTCCAAATTGCAGCAAAGGCGACCAAATGTGGTCGCCCTTGCATCGCTTTTCTCAGTTTGCGGGTCAGATCAGCGCAATCGCCTCAATTTCCACCAAACAATCTTTGGGCAGACGCGCCACCTCAACGGTGGAGCGCGCCGGCGGTGCAGCGGTGAAATACGTCGCATAAATCGCGTTCATCGCGGCAAAATCGTTCATGTTCTTCAAAAAGACGGTGGTCTTAATGACCTTGCCGTAGTCTGAGCCGGCAGCGCGCAGCACCGCGCCGACGTTCTTCAGCGCCTGATGCGTCTGCTCTTCCACGCCGCCTGGCACGAGATTGCCCGTAGCAGGATCCATGGGCGTCTGGCCGGCGCAAAACACCATGCCGTTCACGGCAATGGCTTGTGAGTAGGGGCCAATGGCCTTCGGGGCTTCGTCGCTGTGGATAACAGTTCGTGTAGTCATATCGTTGGTGTGAATGGAATCAGGGCGCCGGCGTGGTAATGACTGCAGATGCCACCATGCTAATGATAACGGCTGCGATGATTAAAAGGCCAATGATGGAATAGGTGCGTCGCTGGCGCTCGCGATCTTGCTTCATCGCGTATGATTCTAACTGATGCAAACGATCATCGACTGCGGCTCATTGGTTTTTCAGGGTGAACTGGCGCACGACGTGCGCGTGCTGGTTGAGGATGGGGTGATCCGCGCAGCAGGCTCACGCCTGGAAGCGCCGGCGACCGCGGCTGCCATCGACGCTCGCCAGCACATCGTGCTGCCGGGGTTCATCGACATCCACGTGCATGGCGCGATGGACGCCGACACGATGGATGCGACGCCGGCAGCCCTACGCGTCATGGCGCAATTCTTTGCATCACGCGGCGTGACCAGTTTCCTGCCCACCACCATGACTGCATCGAAGGAAGAGATCGATGCGGCGATCTTCAATGTGGGCGCCGCAATGGATGACGCCGGCGACACAGCCAGCGGCGCACCGCGCGCCAGCATCCTTGGCGCGCATGTAGAGGGGCCATTCGTCAACCCAAAACACTGCGGCGCGCAGCCGGTGCAGTTTATGCGGCCGGCGACGCCGGAAGAATATCTGCCCTGGTTCAACAGCGGCATCGTCAAGCTCATCACCGTTGCGCCAGAGATGGACGGCAGCATGGAGCTGATTGCCGAAGCCAAACGCCGCGGCATTGCAGTGGCGCTCGGCCACACCGATGCAACCTACGCGCAGGCAATGGCTGCCTTTGCCGCTGGCGCGAATCAGGCCACGCACACCTTCAATGCCATGCGCGGCCTGCACCATCGCGAGCCAGGCACGGTTGGCGCGACGATGGTCAATGACGACGTTTTCGCGCAGCTCATCTGCGACAACATCCACGTCCATCCCGCCGCAATGAACGCGCTCTACAGGTGCAAGGACTCGGACCGGCTCGCCGTGATCACCGATGCGATGGAGGCGACAGGGTTGGGAGATGGCGAATTTCAACTCGGCGCGCATCACGTGCACGTGCAGGCCGGCGAGGCGCGGCTGGCGAATGGCGCGCTGGCCGGCTCGACGCTGACGATGGACGTTGCATTCCGCAACATCATCGCGGCCACCGGTTGCAGCATCGCCGAAGCCTCGCGCATGTGTTCGACGACGCCGGCGCGCGCCATCGGCGTGCAAGACCACAAGGGGCAAATCGCTGCCGGCTACGACGCCGATCTCGTCATTCTCGATCAAGATCTGCGCGTGGTGCGCACGATCATCGCCGGCAAGTAACCTCTGCTACCGCCACTTCAATGCCGGCGTTCTTCGGCAAACCCAACTGCGGGTAGCCGGCTTCGTTCGCTGCCTCATCGCCAAGCAAACAGGCAAACACTGTCGGCTGGTCGGTCGCATCGAGATGCGGCGCGATTACCTCGCGTGCATACGCGAGTTCATCGTCGGGCAACGCGAGTGCGGTGAGACCAGCGAAGGCAAGCGCCACACCCTCCTGAGTCATGCGTTCGCGCAAGGCAATCGGCGTGCCATGCTGCATGACAAACGCCGCACGTCGCACCTGCGCCAGCGTTTGCCAGCGCGCGTCATCAGCAGTCCACGTCTCGCTCGTCCAGCATGACACAGTGATGAACGGGCGTTTGATGAGCGCCTCTCGTGATGGGAAGCGCGCGGCAAAGCCGGTAAACATGCGATTGGTCCAGCCACCCATACGATCGTCAGCCAGCACCAGACTAACCTTGAACGCGCCGGCAACATCGGTCAATCGTGCTCTCGCATCTTCCACTGCCTGCGCCGCTGCATCCTCCGCGCCAATGGCGATCAAGTGATCGACCGCTGCAAGACAATGCTCTTTTCCCATCGGGTTCATCAGCACCAGCGGTGGAAATTCAATGTCGTTCTCACTGCTGCCAACCAACCGCTTCAGATATGCTTGAAAGCGATCCATACCGCGTGGCATCGCATACAGTTCGCGCTGCGCTTGCAGCAAGGGCAACAATTCAAGTTCCATAGCGATCCAACCACAGACGAACATGGATAGACACAGATGACCTGTGTTCATCTCCTTCATCTGTGATTCATATCAGTTCATCGAAATTTCAACCGCCGGCGGCACGATGATCTCCGCCGGCGCAATGGGTGTCAGCGCGTTCGGCGGCGTTGGCGACATGTCTGCGCCGGTCATCTTGTGCGCCGTCACCAGCTTGTAGTACAGCCCACGCATCGCCATCAACGCATCGTGGCTGCCCTGCTCAGCAATTTGTCCTTCGCGCATCACCAGAATCACATCGGCGTCACGAACTGTGCTGAGCCGGTGGGCGATCACAAAGGCTGTGCGGCCACTCAACAGCACGCGCAGCGCGCTTTGAATCAGGCGCTCGGTCTGTGTATCCACGCTGGACGTCGCCTCGTCCAGGATCAGGATGCGCGGGTCGGCCAGCAGCGCGCGCGCGAATGACACCAGCTGGCGCTGACCCAGCGAGAGCCGGCCGCCGCGCTCTTCCACCTCGTACTCGTAGCCTTCCTTTAACTTGCTGATGAACGCATCCAGGCCGACGGCATGCGCCGCCTCCTCGATCTGCTCCTGCGTCGCGCTCAGGTTGCCATAGGCAATGTTGTCGCGAATGGAGCCGCTGAAGATGAATGGATCCTGCAAGACCAATGACACCTGCTGGCGCAACGTGAGCAATTGCATCTCACGCAGATCGTGCCCATCGATCAGCACGCGCCCTTCGGTTGGGTCATAGAAACGCATGATCAGGTTGATGATGGTGGTCTTGCCGGCGCCTGTTGGTCCGACGATTGCCACCACCTGCCCAGGCTTCACATTCAGGTTCACGCCATTCAATGCGCTCTTGCTCGTCGCTTCATACTTGAACTGAACATTCTCGAACGTCACCGCGCCGGCGATCTGTGGCAAAGGCTTCGCATTCGGCGCATCCTCCACCTCCGGCGACATGTCGAGAAACTCAAACACGCGCTCGGCGCTGGCCATGGCGCTCAGCACCTGCGAGTACACGCGGCTAAGCGCGCTGATGGGCGCCCAGAAGCGCCACAGATAGTTGATGAAGGCAGTGATCACGCCGATGGTCACCAACCCCTGCATGTACTGCGTCGCGCCGACATAGATCAGCAGCGCCGAGCCGGCGACGCCGACCAAATCGAATAGCGGCCAGATCAGGTTGTCCAGCCGCACCGCGCGCACATTGGCATTGCGGTTCCACTGGTTGATGCGCACAAAGCGCTCAATGTTGCGCTCCTCGCGGTTGAACGCCTGCGTCACGCGGATGCCGTTGATGCCCTCGTTCAGGTTGCCGTTCATATTGGACGCGCTCTTGCGCACATTCACCCACGTGGTTTCCACCCGACTGCGCAGGCTGCCGAAGATGAGGTAGAAAAACGGCAGGCAGACAAACGACGCCAGCGCCAGCGGCCAGTTCAGCCACAGCATGATTGCCATGATGCCGACCAGACTGAAGCCCTCGGCGATGATCATGGTCAAGCCGCCGTTCAGCAGTTCATTGATCGCGCCGATATCGCTCGTCACGCGTGACATGATCTTGCCCACCGGCCGGTTGTCGTAAAAGCGCAGACTCAGCTTCTGGATGTGCGTAAACAACTCGACGCGCATGTCGTGCATGACGCCCTGGCCGGTGGCAGTGATGCGCGCGATGCGCGCGAAACCGGCCGCCCATGCAATCAGCCTGAACACGAACAGAATGCCGATCATCGCCAGGATCAGCGGCACGTCCTTTTGCACGATGCCCTGGTCGATGATGACCGCGATGAACAGCGGCTCCGTCAGTGTGGCGATGGTGCCGAGCAGAACAAAGCCGGCGACGACCAGCAGTTGCCGGCGATACGGCTTCAAGTAGCGCAACATGCGCCGCAAGTAGCCATAGTTGAAAGGACGCTCCTGCGCCTCCTCTTCCAATTCCTCTTCAATGTCCTCAAATGCTGCTGCCATGAATCACTCCATTGGACGATTGAGTCATTTTGCCATTGGATCATTGTGTCAATGACGCAATCGCTCAATGGCTCAATCACTCAGTCACCCAATCTCTCAATGCGTAAATCGCTGCACCGGCCCCACCCACTGCTCATTGTCCACGATCACCTCTTCGAAGGCGGCGTAGCGTCCGATCACCTTGCGCCAGAAGCGTTGCGCATCCACATTCTCGTGAATCTCACCCACTTCCCATGTGCCGGCGCGCCGGTCAAACAGCGCGCGCGCAAACCACTCACCAATGCCTTGCCGGCGATACTTGCGCAGGATGAAGAACTCTTCCATCAGCCAATGCTCGTCTTCATCTGGATTGATGTAGCTGCCCCATTCCACCCACGCAAAGCCAGCCCATCTGCCATCCACCTTCAGCAAATACGGCTGAAAGTGCGGGTCGTGCCACGCGTTTGCCAAAAACGCATCATCCGTCCACCTGCCAGTCGCCTCGTTCACATCTTCACCGGTCATCGGGCTGAAGTCGTGCGCGTACAGCTCGAACAACGCGCGCAACACGTGTCGGTGTTGTTCGGTTGCTGGGATGATTTCTGCGTTGTTCATCACCAACTCTTCACCAGAAACGCCGACATCACGTAATCCTCAAACCCAATCGAGCGATATAGCGCAATGGCCGCCGTGTTATCAAAGCCGGTGCCCACGCTGGCGTGAGCGATGCCGGCCGCCTTCATCCGCCGCAACCCTTCGCGCATCACGGCCTTGCCCAGCCCCATCTTCTGAAAGGCGGGGTGCGTGCCGACCGGCTCGAACATGCCCACCTTGTTGTCGTGATCAAGCCAGATGATGCACGCTGCCGCGCCGCGCCCGTCGGGCGAACGCACGAACAGGTTGTGCTCGCCCACATAGGCCTGCGAATGAAAGAAGCCGAGCTTCTTCTGCCAGTACGCGTCCCACGGCCGCTCGATGCCGAACGCGCCATGCGTGGCCTCGGCGTGCAGACGAAAGTCGGCCTCGGTGCGGGCATCGCACACCGCAAAGCCGTTCGGCGCGCGCGGCGGCTCAAGCTCGCGTTCCAACGACTGCATGAAGACCGGGCCGCCCGGCTTCTCCGCCGCGACGAAACCACAGGCGCCCCACTGCGCCAGCGAAACATCATCCGTATCCGACACCCAGTAGTTCGTCAGCTTCACGCCGCCTTTCGCCTTGGCGCGTTCGGTTGCCCAGTCGGCGCCCTGGCGCAACATGGCCCATTCGCGTTCGCTGCCACGCTCGCGGGGGTGCGCGAAGAAGACAAACGAGTTGTCGTCGTGGGTGTGCACGCACCACGCCAGCAGGCGGCCATCGTCCTCGCCCTCCCACAGCCGAATGTTGTCGCGGCGGTCAGCCTCGTCGGGCGGTAGATTGAACCACCAGTCAATCTCACCGCGATGTGGGTAATACGTGCCGTTGTTCGCCGCGCGGCCGGTCACGTGCAACGCCTTGATGCGGTCCAGGTCGCGCTCATCGCGATATGGCCGCCAGATCGTCGCGCTGTTCATGTCGCCACAGCCTCCCATTGCTTCATCGCCTCATCCAATTCGCGCTGCGCCAGCGCATACTCGATGCCGAGCGAACTCATCTCCGTTGCGCCCTTCGCTCTCTGCATGGCCGCCTCCATCTCCTTCATCTTCTTCTCGATGGCCGCAATGCGCGCCTCAGCCTCCGCAATTTGCCGCTGTTTCTTGCGCTCGGCATTTTTGCTCTCCTTCTCTCCCTTCCCCTGAGCTTGGCGAAGGGTGGAGGTGGGGTTGGATGTGAGGGCCGGCGCACTCGCGCGCCTCTCCTTCATCGCACCCTCCTCTCTCACTTCGGCCCTCTCTCTGAGGGCGAGAGTGCTGTCACGCCACCTCACAAAGTCGGCATATGTGCCGCGATAGGCGCGCAGCCGGCCCCCGTGAATCCACCACACCTGCGTTGCCAGCGAGTCGATGAGATAGCGATCGTGCGAGACAAGCAAAATAGTGCCGGCGAACTGCGCCAACTGCGCTTGCAACACCTCCTGCGACAGGATATCGAGGTGATTGGTCGGCTCGTCCAGCACCAGAAAGTTTGCGCCCTTCAGTTGCAGGATCGCCAGCGCCAGCCGCGCCTTCTCGCCGCCGCTCAGCCCGCCCACCGGCTTGAACACATCGTCGTTGCGAAACAAAAACTGCGCCAGGTAGTAGCGCGCTTCGCCGTCGCTCATGCGCGCCGGACTGTTCTCCTTCAGCTCTTCCAGCACCGTGCGCTCGCTGTTTAGCTCCTCGTGCGCCTGCGCGAAGTAGGCGATGCGCAGACTCGACCCCAACTCTGCGCTGCCTTTCAGCGGCGGGATCTGGCCCAGCGCGGTGCGAATGAAGCTGGTTTTGCCGGCGCCGTTCGGCCCGATCAATGCTGCGCGATCCTTCCACGTCAGGTAGAGATCATCGCTCGCGAAGAGGGAGCGGGTGATGAAGGGGTCGGGCGATGGGACGGCGCGCTGCATCTCCTCTGCTTTTTGGCAGTAGCCCACTTCCAACCCTGTCGTCCGCAGCACCATCTCGCCACTGCGCCTTTCGACCTTCAACTCAAGCTGCACCTGCAATGGGCGCGCCGGCGGGTGCAGGTTTGCCACACGCTTCTCGGCTTCCTCCACGCCAAACGGGAATGGCACATAGCCAACTTTCTCGGCAATGTCGCTCCATCTCTCGTTGACCAGCACCTCCGCACCCAGCCGCTCGATCGTCACTACATCGCGCGTCAGCCGCTTCAATTTACCGCGCGCCTGCACGCCTGGCTCGCCCGGCGCGTTGGCCTTGATGTAGGCCATCTCCTTCTCCAGCCGCGCCTTTTCCTGCTGGAACACAAACATGCTGCGCTGATAGCGCTCGTCGCGCTGTTTGGTGTAGGCGGTGTAGTTGCCGCGATACACCTCGATGTGCGAGCGGCCCATCTCCCAGATCGTGTTCACCACGTTGTCCAAAAAGTAGCGGTCGTGACTGCTCACGATCAGCGCGCCCTTCCACTCACGCATCGCTTTCTCCAACCATTCGATGGCCTCGATGTCGAGATGGTTTGTCGGCTCGTCGAGGATCAGCAGGTCGGGTTGTTCGAGCAGCAGCTTTGCCAGCAGCGCGCGCGTCTTCTGCCCGCCGCTCAGGTGCTGAATCTCGGTATCCCACTTGTCCTTCTCAAAGCCCAGTCCGATCAACGTTTGCGCGATGTTCGTCTCAATGTCATAGCCGCCAAGATGCGCAAATTGCTCTTGCAACTCGCCATATTCAGCGAGCAACGCATCATGCGCGCCGGCGTCATCTTTCGCCAGCGCCTCCTCAATCTCACGCATGCGCCTTTCGATGTCATGCACATGCTCGAAGGCAGTGAGCATTTCTTCGTGCACGCTGTTGGCATCATGCTCGAAGGCATCCATCGCTTCCTGGCGCAGATAACCGACGCGCACGCCACGCGCCACGCGCACCTCGCCCCACGCCGGCTCCTCGATGCCGCACAGCAGCTTCAGCAGCGTGGTCTTGCCCACGCCATTCGGCCCCACCAGGCCGATCTTTGCGCCCTGCGGCACACTCGCCGACAGGCCGGTAAATACATCCACAAAGCCATAGCTTTGGCTCAGGTTGATTGCGGTTAAGACTGACATCTCAATTCCAAATTGCGAATGCGCCGGCGTTGCGCGCCATGCGTCACTCGATGCTCATTCATCCATCTTTGTGTGCTTGCCACAACAGGCGCATCTCTTCGCTCGACACAAGCAATTCATCCAGCCGGCCCTGCGCTTCGACGCGTCCGCCCTTCAACACGATGATGTGATCGGCGCGCTGCAATGCCGCGCGACGATGCGAAACTGCAAGAATCGTGAATCGAGGGCCGAGAATCGTTGAAGGGGAGTGGCCATTCAGCCGGGCTTTTTCCACCTTCATTTTTTCATATTCAACCTGTAGCCGCTCCCACAGCAGCTTCTCGGTTTCCACATCCAGCGCGCTCGACAGGTCGTCGAACACCAGCAGCGCCGGCGCCCTAACGAACATGCGCGCCGCCGCAGCGCGTTGCATCTGCCCGCCGCTCAGCTTCACCCCGCGCGGGCCAACCACCGTGTCGAGGCCGTGTTCCAGCGCCGGCACGTCGCGGTCGAGGACGGCCTGGTGCAAGGCGACAGGTAGTAGGGGTGAACGGCCGTTTGCCCCTACAGCATCAGGCAACCCCATCAGAATGTTGTCGCGCAGCGTCTCGCTGAACAATCTTGGCGTTTGCGGCGTGTAGGCCGCGCGCGGCGGCGTCATGAATGTTGCCAGGTCGTCCACTCGTTCGCCATTCCACGTCACCTCGCCTGCAGTTATAGGCAGCAGGCCAAGCAGCGCGCGCAACAACGTGGTCTTGCCGCTGCCAATACGGCCGGTGATGACGACGAACTGCCCGTGCTTGATGCACAACGATATCCCCTCGACGCCTTTGCTCGTGCCGGGGTAGCGATAGGTCAAGTTCTTGACATTCAGCATGCGCAGGGTCACCCCCTCCTGTGTAGCGGGAGGGGACTGCGGGAGGGTCCCGCGCATGCGCACGTCGGGATCGTGCTTCACCAGCATCTCCGACGGCGCGCCCTGCAACAGCTCGACCGCGCGGCGCAGCGATACACCCACCTGCCGGTAGCGCGTGAGATAACCGCCGATCATGCCAATCACGAACGCCATCCAACTGAGATATGAGGTGAACAAGGCGAAGTCGCCCACGCTGAGCCGGCCCGACTGCAACGTCTGCGCGGCCAGAATGAGCAGCACGCCTGTGGCCAGATTGGTCGCGCCGAACGAGAAGGCGTCAATCAGGTTGCGCAACAACTGATCGCGCAGCGCCGCCGTTCTGCGCACCTCGTTGGTGCGCTGCAGATGCGCCACCACGCGTTCCTCAGCTCCGGCCACCTTCACCGCCTGCGCCGCGCCGAACAACTCGCCCAGCAGGCCGGTCACCTGGCCGATGGATTCCTGGTTGGCCTTGCGCGCCTGCGTGATGCGCTTGTTGAGCAGGTTGACGAAGGCCAGGATGGCGACCAGCGGCAGGAAGGCAAACACGGTGATGACCGGATCGATCCGCACCAGGGTGATAAACGCAATTGAGAAGACGAGCACCTGCCCGATCGGGTCCACCGTCCAGGTCACGAACTCACTGATGTGCTGCATGTCGTCGCGCAGCCGGCTGATGGCCTCGCCTGAGGACGACCCTTCGGGCAGAGCGTTCGCGCCCGGCCGCTGCAAAATGCGCCGCAGCAGGTTGTGCCGCATCAAGGTGTTCGTCACCAGGATGATGGCCAGTTCGCCCAGCGGATACGCCAGCGCCGTGATGGATCGCGCCACTACGATGCCGATCAACACCGCCGCCAGACCCCAGATGGTCGAGCGCGCGTCCTGCCCTATCGGCGCACCCTTCGTGAGCACATCGAAGATTTGGCGCACGAACAGACCGGGCAGCAGCGGCCATAGGTAGAACGAGAGGATGCCCACGCTGCTGAGCACATACATACCCGGCCGGAACGCGATCAGCCGGAGGACATACCACCAGCTTGGTTTGAGTTTCTGTGTCGCTTCCATTTCTATTTCTGTCATTGGTCATTTGCCAAGAATCAGTGACCAATGACCAATGTCATACCAGCGCCTCTTCCATCCCGACGCGCAGCAGTTGCGAGAAACGCGAGTTCGGGTCACGCACGAGATGTTCGCGCCGGCCGCTCTCGCGCACGCGGCCGTCTTCCAAAATCATGATCTGATCCACACGCTGCACTGTGCCCAGTCGATGGGCGATGATGATGCCGGTGCGGCCATCCAGCAGCTTGTCCACTGCGTGTTCGAGCTTGCGCTCGGTGGCCGGGTCGAGCCGCGACGACGCCTCGTCGAGGATGACCAACCCTGGGTCACGCAGGAATGCCCGCGCGAACGCCAGCAACTGCGCCTCGCCGGCGGAAACGCCTGTGCCACCGGAGGCCAACATCGTATCCAGACCTTTCGGCAGCGCCCGCACCCAATCCCCCATGCCCAAGTCGTCCAGCGCAGCCATGATGCGGTCATCCGAAATCGTCATGTCGAAGAAGGTCAGGTTATCGCGCACAGTCGCGCTGAACAGTTGAATGTCTTGCGTGACGATGGCGACGCGCGCGCGCAGATCGGCATTCGACACATCACGCAGGTCGGCATCGCCCAGATGCACTTCGCCGTGCGTCGGGTCATACAGGCGCAGCAGCAGGCGCGTCAGCGTGGTCTTGCCGCTGCCAGTGCGGCCGAGCAGACCGAGCGTGCCGCCCGCCGGCACACACGCCGACACATCGCGCAACACCAGCTCATCGTCCGGGTAACCGAAACTAACATCATGCAGATCCACCGCCAACGGCCCGGACGGAAGCTGCGCCCCGTCACACGC
>JBDHWI010000042.1:0-25979 GCA_039810125.1 Thermoflexales bacterium
GTGTTGGTGTCGAACGCCGGCATTGCCAAAGTCGCAGCCATCGCCGATCTATCGCTCAAGGATTGGAATCTCAGCCTCGCCGTCAACGCCACTGGCCACTTCCTCGTCAGTCGCGCTGCCATGCGCGTGTTGCTGGCGCAAAACATCGGCGGCAGCCTCGTGTTCAACGCGACGAAGAATGTCACTGCGCCGGGCAAGGATTTCGGCGCTTACAGCGCGGCAAAGGCCGGCGAGGCGCAGCTGTGCCGCATCCTCGCCATCGAGGGCGGGCCGGCGCGCATCCGCGCCAACATGGTCAACCCCGACGCGGTGCTGAGTTCCAATCTGTGGTCGCCGGAGATCCGCGAGAAGCGCGCCAGGGCGCAAGGCATTCCAGTGGAGCAACTGGAGGATTTCTACACACAGCGCAATTTGCTGAAGGCGAAGATCACCGGTGAAGATGTGGCCGAAGCGGTGTTCTGGCTCGCCAGCGATCGCGCATCCAAGACAACCGGCGCGATGATCCCGATCGATGGTGGTGTGCGCGAGGCGTTTCCGAGATGACATCTGTCTTTCGCGCTTGTCAGAACTTGTCGCCAAAAATGGCAACCTTGCCAACGCGCCGGCCTAACGCAGCATTCATGTGCGGATGCTAACATCCTGCCGAATGTCAGAGACGTTGATGTCACAAGACACATCCGATTTCCGATGGGCGCGTTCCAAGGGTTTCCTTCGCCGCGCGTGGGCGCTTGTGCGCGGCCAGGACACCGACTTGATGGCGTGGGACGATGTTCGCGACAGTCTGAAGTTGCGCGGCTTCATCCGGCGTGGCGTGCAGACGGTGCCGGTGGACAAGATCGTCGGCAGCGTCGGGCGCTACCGCGATTTCGACGATGCCTTTCTGCCGCGTCAGGATACGACCAGCACGCGCTGGCGCAAGATCAACCGCGCGTTCTATGATGACGTCTCGCTGCCGCCGGTTCACCTCTACAAGGTTGGCGACGTGTATTTCGTGCTGGACGGCAATCACCGCATCTCCGTTGCCAAGGAACACGGCGTCAAGTTCATCGATGCAGATGTGCAGGAGGCCGTGACGCCAGTGAACTTGACCAGTGACGACATCGACGCTGACTCATTGGTGCTGCTGGGCGAATATGCCGAATTTCTGGAGCGCACACACCTGGACGCGTTGCGGCCGGCGCAGAATATCCGCTTCTCCATCGGCGGCGGCTATGCGCGACTGATCGAGCATATCGCGGTGCATCGCTACTATATGGGGCTTGAACTCAATCGCGCCGTCGATGAAGACGCTGCCGTCGTTGATTGGTTTGACAATGTCTATATGCCCATCGTCAAAGCCATCCGCGAAGAGGGCATCCTGCGCGAATTTCCCAACCGCACCGAGGCTGATCTGTATTTGTGGATCATCGACCACAAGCATTACCTGAAAGAAGAATATGGCCGCGAGGTGCCGGCAGAGGAGGCGGCTACCGACTATGCAGAGCACTATAGCGAGAGGCCGGCACTCAAGCGCATCGGGGATGTGATCGGCGCGCTTGGTGCCATCGTGTCAGCAGTAGTGCATGCCGATGGTGAGCCGCCAAATGAGCAACCTGGTTCGCCGCCCTCTGGCGAGCCGATCTGAAGAAGATTTCAATGCAGAGACGCAAAGGTTCGTTCAAAAAGCCTTGCAATTCCACGTCTGTGTTGAATCACTCCGCACGCAGATGGCAGCGGTCGTTCAGGCTGCGCAGTCGCCAGACGCCATGCTCGCAGGTGGCTTTGGTGACAGCGGTGTTGCCAAAGGTGAAGGGTTGCCGGCGCACCGCCGGCATGTTCAGCATCGCTGCAACCACCATGCCCAGTGTGCCGCCATGCGATACTGCCACCACGGTGTCGCGGCTGGTGTGTCTGACCATGACATCGGCCAGAAAAGCATCCACGCGCTTGCGCATCTCCTGTGCGGTTTCGCCATTTGGAATCTGCGCTTCGTGATTCGCAGCGTGATGGCCTGGGGCGCTCGCGGCAATCTCGTCGCCAGTCAGGCCGGTCCAGTCACCCATGTTGTATTCGCGCAGCCGGATATCGAGGATGATGTCGCGGTTGCAGGCGCCGGCGATGGTCTTCGCCGTTTCGGCAGCGCGTGAGAGCGGGCTGGTGTAGATTGCGCTGATCGCCTTGTTGCTGAAGCGCTGGCTTACCCTGAGCGCCTGCATCTTGCCAACGTCATCCAGCGGCACATCCAGCCAGCCTTGCACGCGTCCGCTGGCGTTGTAGGCGGTTTGCCCGTGTCGGATGAGATAGAGGGTGAGCATGGTTGTTTGCTACGCTGCTTTGAGAATTTGGGTTAACTCAGTTCAGGGAAGATGCCGCGCAGCAGGTCTCGCGCGGCGTCGTCGGGATGGGCTGCTCGCGCAGCGCACGCGTTCGCCCATTGCTGCAAGGCGTCGTCATCCAGCCGGCGCTCGGCTTCTGCCAGCAACATGCGCCTAAAGCGCATCAATATCTCCTGCCTGGCGCGCCGCCGGCGCAACGCATCGTCTTCTCGCATCAACGCGCTGTGCTGTTCAATCGCATCGAGCAGCGCAGCGATGCCCTCGCCCTGCGTGGCAATCGTTTTGAGCAGCGGCATGCGCCGGCTGCCCTCGATGCGCTTTGCAGCTGGCAGCGACAAGCCATGATGCCCGCTGGTCACCTCGCCTAGTTCCAGCGCAGCTTTCAAGGCTGCGACGGTCGCATCTGCGCCCTCACGGTCAGCCTTGTTCACCACAAGGATGTCGGCGATCTCAAGGATGCCGGCTTTGATTGCCTGCACGTCATCGCCCAGACCGGGCGCTTCGACCACCACGACCGTATCAGCCACGCGCGCCACGTCCACTTCGGCCTGTCCTGCGCCAACCGTCTCAAGCAAAATCAAGTCATAGCCGGCGGCATCCAGCACGGCAACCACATCCGCCGCTGCATTCGCCAGACCGCCCTTCGCACCGCGATTCGCCATGCTGCGGATGAACACGCCGGCATCACCCGACAGTTCTCGCATGCGAATGCGGTCGCCCAGAATAGCGCCCCCACTGAAAGGGCTGGACGGGTCGATAGACAAGATGGCGACAGTGCGCTGGCGCGCGCGCGCCTCCCTTGCCAGCGCAGCCACAAGCGTGCTTTTGCCTGTGCCTGGCGCGCCGGTGATGCCGACGACAGCGCCGGCATTGCCGGCCTGCGCATGCAGCGCTTTCACCTTTTGCAGCGCGGCTGCATCACCGTTCTCAATGCCAGTGATCAGGCGCGCCAATTCACGGCGCGTGATGTTAACGGGCGCAGTCATACTGGGTCGCTGCCCTCGGCGCGCGCGCGGGTGTGCGCTTGGATGAAGGTGGTGATGTCTGAAAGAGGAGTGCCCGGGCCGAACACTGCGGCAACCCCGGCGTCTTTCAACGCGGGGATGTCTTCGTCGGGGATGATGCCGCCGGCGAAGACCGGCACATCGCCCATGCCGTTGCTGCGCAGCAGTTCGATCACGCGCGGCAGCAGCGTGTTGTGCGCGCCGCTGAGGATGCTCAGGCCGACGGCATCGACATCTTCTTCGGCGGCTGCATTGGCGATCATATCGGGCGTTTGACGCAGACCGGTGTAGATCACCTCCATGCCGGCGTCGCGCAGGGCGCGGGCAATCACTTTTGCGCCGCGATCATGGCCGTCCAATCCGGGCTTGGCAATCAAGATGCGCAGGGGTCGCGTTGATGACATGCGTGAATTTTATCTGCTGAAATCTCTGGCAAAGCCACAAAATCGCAAGGACTTGTCTTCTTCGCGCTCGCGCGAGAAATGCCACTACTGCAAAGGCGCTTTACGTGGCGCGCCGGCCTGGCGCGGATACAGTCGCGGGGTGGGGCGCGTTTTGTCGATCAGGATCAGCGCGCGCTTGTCATCGCGGCCAGGGATGGCGACTGCGTCAATGCGATTGAGCGCGCCGCCAAGTTTGCTGATCGCGCCGGCAGATTGTGTGGCTTCAATCTGTGCATCGCTGCCCTTCATGCAGATGCACAATCCACCTACACGCGTCAGCGGCAGCAGATATTCCACCAGCGTCGGCAACGGTGCAACTGCGCGTGCGATCACCACATCGTACTGCTCGCGATGCTGGGGCAGGTGGCCGGCTTCCTCGGCGCGGCCATGCACCGCCCGCGCCCCGGCCAACCGCAAACTGCGAATTGCCTCGCTGCAAAACTGCACCTTCTTCGCCGTGCTGTCCATCAGCGTCACGTTCAGGTCGGGCAGGGCGATCTTGAGCGGCAGGCCGGGGAAACCGGCGCCGGTGCCGACGTCGATCAGCGTGAGCGGGCGCTTGTGCTGCGCTTGCAAGGCTGCAATCGCCGGCAGTGCCGTGAGCGAATCCAGAAAGTGCAGTGTGAGGATGGAGGCGTCGTCGGTCAATGCGGTCAGGTTGAAGCGCGCGTTCCACTCGATCAGCAAGTCGCGCAACAAAAGAAGCGCATCAGCTTGTGAGACTGTAAAGGGCAAGTTCAATTTACTTGCGCCGCTAAGGATATCTTGCTGATTCATGTTGCAAAAATCAATTCTTTGGTATGGTCAAAATTTATATGTGCGTGCTATGCTGTCTCTGTTGGTTTTGCAATATCTGCAATGACGTCGTCTAGCAGCTTCCAAGGGGAAATCGGTCATGCATTCGTTCATTTGGCGCAGTTGCCGGCGCTTTTGGCTGAAGTCGGTTGTCGCCATCCTGTTTGTGCTATTACCTCTGCTGGCGACGCGCCCCGTCCTTGCAAACTCACGTTGCGCACGCGGCAATTGCGTGCTGGCCTGTGACACGCGCCTGCGGCAGTGTAGCATGTACTCCCTGCGCGAGATTACATCGCGTCTATCAGTCGTTGAATTCATGCCGTATGGCTATAAGCGCGTGTATAGCAACAGCGCTTGCGAGCGTCGCGTTTGCACTCGCCGCAACGCCTCGTGCTACGCCTATCCTTGACAGTGTCCCTCTGAACAGGCCGGCGCTGGCTGAGCGACCAGCGCGCAACGGGGGCGTCTCCGTTAGAATCACACGCTGTTTATTGGCAACAGTGCCGCCGGCATCCGTTTGCGCTGGCGCTGTTCAGGAGACTATCGTGTTTAACAAGCGAACCATCAACGATTTGACGGATCTGCAAGGCAAGCGCGTGCTGATGCGCGTGGATTTCAATGTGCCGCTCAAGGACGGCAAGATCACCGATGACACGCGCATTCGCGGCGCGCTGCCGACGATTCAGTTTGCGCTGAGCAAGGGCGCAGCGGTGGTGCTGATGTCGCACCTGGGCCGACCGAAAGGCATCGACCCTTCGCAGAGCCTGAAGCCGGCAGCTGAGCGGCTAGGTGAGTTGCTCGGCAAGCCGGTGGCGTTTGCATCCGATTGCGTCGGCCCTGAAGCCGAGGCGATGTCGAAGGGACTGCGGGCCGGCGAGGTGCTGCTGCTGGAGAACCTGCGCTTTCACAAGGAAGAGGAGAAGAACGACCCGACTTTTGCCAAGCAATTGGCAATGCTGGGCGATGTGTATGTGAATGATGCCTTCGGCAGCGCGCACCGCGCTCATGCTTCAACGGAGGCAGTGGCGCATTTTCTGCCGGCTGCGGCTGGCTTGCTGATGGAGAAGGAGATCAAGTTTCTCGGCAAGGTCTTCACTGAGCCAGAGCATCCGCTCATCGTCATCCTCGGCGGCGCGAAGATCAGCGATAAATTGCCTGTGATCAACAATCTGCTCCCACTGGCCGACAAGATCATCATCGGCGGCGGCATGGCGAACACATTTTTGAAGGCGATGGGTTACGAGCTGGGTGATTCGCTGGTTGAAAATGATTCGCTTCAGCAGGCATCCGATCTGCTGGCCGGCAGCAGCGGCAAGCTGGTGTTGCCGGTGGATGTGGTGATTGCCGACAAGTTCGACAACAACGCCGAGCGCCAGGAAGTGCCAGTCGGCGGTATCAAGCCGGGCTGGCGCGCCCTCGACATTGGCTCGCACACTGTGGCGCAATATGTGAATGTATTGAAGGGCACGAAGATGATCATCTGGAACGGGCCGATGGGCGTGTTTGAGATGCCGAACTTTGCGCAAGGCACGATGGCGATTGCGCAGGCAGTAGCCGCGTCGGATGCAGTGAGCGTGATTGGCGGCGGTGATTCTGTGGCGGCAGTGGAGCAAGCCGGCGTCGCCGACAAGATCACTCACATCAGCACCGGCGGCGGCGCGTCGTTGGAATTCCTTGAGGGCAAGGAGTTGCCCGGCGTCGCGGTGCTGCCGAACAAGTGACGTGAAGAACCTCGCGGAACTCAAAACCCGCGAGGTTTTGATTTGCAACAAGGAGCAAGCCCATGTCAGAAAACAATGATCCAAACGATCTGGTCATTGCCTACGTCGGCAACCTGATCGACGTGGAATTTGCCAAGACGTTGCTGGATGCTGAGGACATCCCGTGTTTTGTGCAGAACGAGAACATGGGCACACTGATGCCGTGGGCAGTGGCGCCGGCCGGTGTGGGCGCGGTGCAACTTGTCATCCGTGCCGCAGATGTCGAACGGGTGCGGCCGATTATCGAGGATCTGATAAAAGGCGATGAGGGCGAAAGGTGATTGATTGATCGCCGGAACGCAGAACGTCTGGGCAGAAACTCGCTCACCCTGTCTTACATTTTCGCGATAATGCCCCCGCCGATTACCTCATCGCCGGCGTAGCACACCAGCCCCTGCCCGGGCGTCACGTCACGCTGCGGCTCATCGAATTCAAAAGTTGCGCCACCGCTGGGCAGCGGGGTCAAGACGCCGGCGGCCTCCTTCGCCTTGTAGCGGATCTTCGCAGTGCAACGAAGCGGCTCACTGACTGGCTCGCCGCTCACATAGTGCATCAGGCGCGTGTGCGCATGACGTGTGCCAAGTTCATCCAGCGTGCCGACGATGACAGCGTTGCGCTTAGCATCCAGTTGCAGCACATAGAGCGCCGGCGCGTCGGTGCTGCGCGCGCTGATGTGCAGTCCCTTGCGCTGGCCGATGGTGTAGAACGGCAGGCCATCGTGCTGCCCCACTTCCTCGCCTAGGGTGTTCAGAATTGGTCCGGGGACAGCGACCGCCGGCGCATTGCGCGCAAGGAAACTGCGATAGTCGCCCTGTGTGAGGAAGCATAGATCCTGGCTCTCGGCGCGCTCCGCTGTGGGCAGGCCGAACTCGCGCGCCAACTGCCGCACTTCATCTTTCACGAACTCGCCGCATGGGAACATCGCTCGCGCCAGATCCCTTTGTCCCAGCACATGCAGCACGTAACTCTGATCCTTCTTCGCATCACGACCCTTCAAGAGTTTGTGGCGCTGTGTGCCAGGCACTGAGCACTCGGCACTCGACACCCTCGCGTAGTGGCCGGTGGCGAGATAGTCTGCGCCAAGCGCAAGCGCCTTCTGCATGAGGAAACCGAAGCGGATGCCGCGATTGCAGTTGAAGCACGGGTTGGGCGTGGTCGCATCGGCATACGCATCCACCCATGTGTCGACTACACGCTGCTTGAACACGTTTTCGGCATGCACATCGTAGAAGGGGATGCCGAGTTGTCTGGCGATGGCGCGGGCATCTGCCACTGCCTCTGGCGCACAGCAACGGTTGCTGTTCTCATGCCCATCGCCGGTCGACGGGTCTGCCCACAGCCGCAGCATGATGCCGATCACGTCGTAGCCCTGCTTCACCAGCAGGGCTGCCGCAACCGAGCTATCCACGCCGCCGCTCATGGCGACCACCACACGAGTCTTCATGACACAGGTTGTGCATTATGAATGTTGGGATGAATTCAGAATGCGCAATTCAAATCTTAAAATTCAAAATTCGCCAGACGAACGTGCTCGACGCACTTTGGCAGCACGTCCAATACGCGCTCGATCTCTTCCTGGGTAGTGTGATAGCCGAGCGAGATGCGCAGACCGCCCAGTGCCCACTCACGCGGGATGCCCATTGCAACCAGCACTGGCGATGGTTCGGGGTCGCCGCTGGTGCAGGCGCTGCCAGTGCTGACGGCGATGCCCTCCACGTCCAGGGCCATCAACAGCGATTCGCCATCCACACCCTTGAAGACGAAGCTGGCATGGTGCGGCAGGCGTGCGGTGGGGTGACCGCTGATGCGTGCCTCTGGCACCAGCGCCAGCACGCCGGCGATCAGCTTGTCACGCAGGATTTGCAGGCGCGCAGCCTGCGCCTCGCGTTCACGCGAGATATATTTGATGGCCGCGGCTGCAGCGACTGCGCCGGCCACATTCACCGTGCCGGGCCGCCGGCCTCGCTCATGCCCGCCGCCGGTGATGGCCGGCATGCAAGGCGTGCCTTCGCGGAGATACAACACGCCCACGCCCTTCGGCCCATATAGTTTGTGCGCTGACAGCGCCATCAGATCGACGTTGAGATCATTTACGTCGATGGGCATGTAGGCCGGCGCTTGCACCGCGTCGGTGTGGAAATACACGCCGCATTCACGACAGATCGCGCCAATTTCCTTCACCGGCTCCAGCGTGCCGACCTCATTGTTCGCCAGCATCACGCTCACCAGTGCGGTGTCAGAGCGGATGGCGCGCCGCACGTCGTCGGGATCAACGCGGCCACAACCATCCACTGGCAACATCGTCAGGTCGAATCCGAAGACCTCGTGCAACTGGCGCGCGGTTGCCTCCACCGCGTGATGCTCCACCGGCGTGGTGATAATATGGTTGCCGCGTCCGCGTTGGCGCATGGCAAAAGCCACGCCGCGCAGCGCGAGGTTGTCAGCTTCGGTGCCACAGCCCGTGAAGACAATCTCGCTGGCGCGCGCGCCGATGGCGCAGCCGACGACCAGGTGCGCCTCGTCAAGCGCGGCAGCAGCATCGCGGCCAAAACTGTGCAGTGACGCTGCATTGCCGAATTTTTCGGTGAGGTAGGGCTGCAGGGCTGCGGCCACTTCGCCGGCGACTGGTGTGGTTGCGGAATAGTCCAGATACACTTGACCCCGATCCATGACGGGGGAATTGTAAGCGCCGCATGTGAGTGCTGGGTGATAAGCTCCATGTGCTGGGCGGACGTTGTTTGGCATTCCGCCGCTTTACTTTGCAATGAACCCCGCAGTGACAATTCTGAACGTGCCGATTCACGATGTGACGCTGAATGAGGCATGCGAACACGCCGAGCGGTTGATCCTCGCCGGCGGCGTGCACCAGTTTGCCACAGTCAACCCCGAATTTGTGATGCTGGCGCAGCATGATGCCGCGTTCATGGACGTGCTGCGCCGCACGGCGTTGAATGTGCCGGATGGCGCCGGCATTTTGTGGGCGGCGCAACGCAAACGCCAACCATTGCGGGCGCGCGTGCCGGGCGTCGAGTTGATGGTGAAGTTGTGCGGCATTGCATCGGCGCACCAATGGCGTGTGTACTTTCTGGGCGCGCAGGCCGGCGTCGCCGAGCGCGCGGCGGCGGCGCTGGCATTGCACTTTCCGGGCATGTTGGTGGCAGGCACGCATGCTGGTTCGCCGGCTGAATCAGAAGCGTCGAACATCATCGAGCGCATCCGTGCTGCAAAGCCGCACCTGCTGTTTGTAGCCTATGGCGCGCCAGCACAGGACAAATGGTTGGCGCGCAATCTGCCGCTGTGCTGGATCGATGGTGACGGCCGCTGGGGTGAAGGGCTGGTAGGCATGGGCGTGGGTGGCGCGTTCGACATGGTGGCCGGCGTGCAAAGCCGCGCGCCAGAGTGGATGCGCGATGCCAATCTCGAATGGCTGTATCGCCTGATTCGGCAGCCCTGGCGCATCAAGCGGCAGACGGCGCTGCTGCGTTACGTGACCGCCACGATGCTAGAATCGCGCTGAATGAGCGAGGTGAATGCCACTACGGATGCGCGCAATCCCACGCCGGACGAGGCGATGAGCATCCTGCGCCGTCACTTCACCTACCAGAAACTCTCCGACAGTGAATTCCGCGATTTGACCGCACTGCTGCGCACCAAACTGCTGGATCGCGCAAAGATCCTCGTGCAGCAGGCTGAACCGAATGATACCGACCTGTATATTGTGCGCCGGGGCCGGCTGGCGGTGCGCGCAGTTGAGAAGGATGGCCGCGATCCCATCATCGCCATCGCCAAACCCGGCGACTTGCTCAATGAGGGGTCTTTTCTCACCGGGCGGCCGGCGGAGCGCACCATCGAAACGATTGACGATGTGCAACTATGGCAGATCAAGCGCGCCGACTTCTCTGCATTGCAGGCCGACCATCCGACACTCGCCGAGCATCTGCAGTTTTCAGATGAAGTCAAGGCCTATCGTGACCAGACAAGCGTGTTCGAGGGCCAGCGCCCGGGTGAAGCTGTCTTATGGCGCAGCTACAAGCATCCCCTGGTGTTCTTCCGCAGTTTGTGGCTGACCTACATCATAATTGTCCTGATGCTGCTGATTGTCGTACCGCCGACCAATGCCATCGTCGCATCGATCTCGAGTTTCCTGCTCACTGCACTCGGGTTGGTTGCGTTCCTCAACTTTCTGTGGAATGTGATTGATTATTTGAATGACTACTACATCATCACAGACCAGCGCGTTATCCATCGCGAGCGCGTGGTGTTGATCTATGACACGCAGGATGAAACACCGATGGGCAAGGTGCAGAATGTGACGATTGACCGACCCGGATTTCTCTATACGCTGTTCGACATGGGCAATGTGCGCGTGGAGACGCAAGGCACCCGCGCGAACATCCAGTTTGAATTTGCGCCCAAGCCGGAAGTGCCGAACAAACTGATTCTGGAGCGGCGCGACCGCGCGCGCATCGAGAGCCGCGCGAGTGAACGGACGCGGGTGCGGGTGGAATTGGTGCATGAGATGGGCATGGCAAAGGATGATGACGGCGAGGTCGCAAAGCAGGAGAAGCCCAAGTCGTCGAGCATGTCCGAGCGCCTCGCGCAAGGATGGGCCGGCTTCCGCCGCAGCGTGCTGCCGCGCATGAAGCTCGATCGCGGCAACGAGGTTGTCTATCGCAAGCATTGGCTGAACCTGATTGGCACCGCCTTCGTGCCGTTTGCGTTTGCCCTGGTCTACACTGTGGCCATCCTTTTGATCCGCTGGCGCATGCCGGATCTAGCGGCGGTGTTCTTTCATATGCCGTTCGTCATTTTCATCATCGTGATTGGCGTGGTGCTATGGGGCTGGTTTGCGTGGCAATATGAGAACTGGCGCAACGATATGTACATCCTGACGTCGGATCGGTTGATTGAGTACAAGCGCTCGCCATTTGGATTGGCCGGCGAGACCAAGCGCACCGCCAACCTGGAGAACGTGCAGAACGTGACTGCCACGACGCGCGGTTTCATCGATACGATGTTCAACGTGGGTGACGTGTTGGTGCGCACCGGCGGCGCCGACAACGAGTTGAACTTTGCGCGCGTGTATGCCCCGCGCAAGGTGCAAGGCGACATCGTCAAGCAGCTTGAGGAATTTCAGAATGCCAAGCAACTGCGCGAGGCGAAGCAGCGCCGGCAGGAATTCATCGAGTGGATTGGCATCTACGATGAACTGACTCGCCTGCACACGCGCGACCGGCTGGCATGATGCCATGCTGCACATGTTGGGTGATACACTCGCACTCCTTTTGAGTGGAGCAACGCAGACATGATTCGAGAGATTCGCAAGATTGGCGACCCGGTATTGCGCAAGAAGGCCAGGAAGGTCGAGAAAATTTCCAAAGACACGCAGAAACTACTGGATGACATGGTGGCGACCATGCGCAAGGCGAACGGCATGGGGTTGGCTGCACCGCAGGTCGGCGTCTCGCTGCGCGTGGCGGTGGTGGAAGTGCCACAAGACATTGCCGAAGGAGAGGTCGATGCGACTGAGCCGAAGACCGTGTTGCATCAACTCGTCAACCCCGAGGTGATGAAGCAATCCGAAGAGAGCTGGGAACATCAAGAAGGCTGCTTGTCCATCCCTGGCTGGCGCGGCGATGTGGCGCGGCCCAGCAAGATCGTGGTGCGCGCGCTCGACCGTGATGGCAATCGCATCAAAATCGAAGCAGAAGGCATGCTGGCGCGCGCGTTGCTGCACGAGATCGACCATCTCGATGGCGTGCTGTACATCGACAAGCTCGTTTCACCTGACCGTGTGTGGCGCGTGAACGAGGACGTGACTGAAGATGCGGAAGGTTGACTGACCTGACGCCTTGACCCACTTGATGACTTGACGATGCAAACGGAAATTTACACGACTGCCGAAGCCTTCGACACACTCGCCGGCGAATGGAACGCCACGCTGCGACAATCCTCATCGAACACGCTTTTTCTCACCAATGAATGGCAGAAGACCTGGTGGCAATACCTCGGCGATGGCGAGTTGCGCGTGTTGGCGTTTCGCCAGGAGGGTGTGTTGGCCGGCATCGCGCCGCTGTTCTTTGAGGAGAATGCGCTGGGTGGCGTGGAAGTGGCGTTGGTGGGCTGCAAGGAAGTGTCAGACTACCTCGACTTCATTTTTGTCACAGGCTGCGAGGAAGTGTGCTTCCGCGCAGTGATCGATTATCTGAAAGGTGGGCAGGCGCCGGCGTGGCACACGCTCGGCCTGTGCAACATCATCGAAAGCTCGCCCACACTCTCACTCTTCAAGGACATGCTGGCCGGCGAAGGCTGGAACCCTGTTGCAACCTTCGAGGATGTGTGTCCAATCGTGACGTTGCCGGCAACCTTCGATGCCTACCTCGCCATGCTCGACGGCAAGGAGCGCCGCGAGTTGCAACGCAAGCTGCGCCGCGCCAGTGAGGACGTGGCGATCACGTTTGCAAATGACAAGGCGGCGCTCGACAAAGACATGACCGACTTCCTCGCGCTGATGAAGGCGAGCATGGTGAGCAAGACAACATTCATGACGCCGCGCATGGAGCGCTTCTTCTACGCGGCGGCGCACGCCATGTTGGACGCCGGCTGGCTGCAGTTGTCGTTCCTCGAAGTCGAAGGCCAGCGCGCTGCGACGTATCTGAACTTCGTGTATGACCATGCGGTGCTGGTCTACAACTCTGGCCTCGACCCGCAAAGGTTTGCCTATCTCAGCCCTGGTCAGGTGCTGGTGGCGCGGCTGATCGAGAAGGCGATTCAGGACAAGTGCCGCACCTTCGATTTCTTGCAGGGCAACGAGGAATACAAATACAAGCTCGGCGGGCAGGATGTGAAGTTGTTCACCCTGAGTGCGCGGCGATGAGAGCAGATTCTGCTGGATGATATTTCGTCGCCGGCCCCTTGCCCGTTTGCACGAGCAAGCCACGTTTGGTCAGCAGGCCAAGATGCTTGGATGCGGTTGCCAGGCTGACATCGCACAGTGTTGCGTAACTGCTCTTGTTGATGAAGTTGTTCGCAATGAGGTGCGCCAACAACCTGGCGCGATGTTGATCGTCGAGAAGATCGCCGGCGGATTGTTTCCACTGCGCATCCAGCCGTTGCTCGCGTGTCAACTCGCGATTGAATGTGGTCTGCAACTGCCTGAGTTCAGTTGCAAACTGATCGACCAAACCGCGCTGCTCGATCAAGGCGATGGCCGCTTCGCGCGCCTTCGCGCTGATGGCGAGGTGGGCATTGGCGATGGCGAGGTGGGCGCGGATATGCGTTTCTGTGGGCGCCGGCGTGGCAAGGATCGCCTGGTTCCGTTCCAGTTCGGTGTATTCCGCAAAATATGCTGCGGCTTCTGAAGATTTCAGCCGGTCAAAGACCTTCGGCGTGTGATGGGCCAGGATCTCCTGCTTTAAGTTTTGCGTGGTGATGAATTGTGCAGGATCGGCTTCTGCCGGCCATGCCGACAGGGCATCTTGCACAAATTGATCTCCCCATTGCTCGTCTTCAACCTTGCCCTCAAGTTTAAAGAGCGTGTAGTGCGCTTCAGCCAGGTTGAAGCGCGCGCGCATGACATGCAAACTGAGGTTGGTCGACAAGCCCCGCTCCAGGGCAAGCGAATACTGTGCAATCGCTTCGCGATAGTTTTGCATCCAGAAGTAGCAGCCACCCAGGTTGAGATGCGCGCTGGCAATCGATTCGCTGCTCAACTCATGTGATCTTGAGAGGTTCAGCACGTGATTCAGATAGGTGATTGCGCGATCAAACTGCCGCAGTTCGCTGTAGCCCAGCCCCAGATTGATGTATGCCTTTGCCAGGCCTTGCTGGTCGCCGAGGCGCTCATAGATATTCAATGCGCGCTGCTGATGTTCCATGGCTTTCGCTGAATCGTTTGCGCGCCGCCAGTATTCACCCCAGCACTGTTCCAACATGGCCGCCGTGAGGTCTTTGATGAACAATTTCTTGCGCACCGTGTCTGCATGCTCGAGAATGGCCTTGGCGCGGGGGTCGTTTCGCAAGATGTAGAGCCATGCCAGCCGAGCCATGGTGCTGGCATATTCGTCTTGCACCGCTGCGATGGATTGCAGGTTGCTCAGCGCCTCGGCGCGCTGTAGAAATTCGACACTGTCCTGATAGTAGCTGAACGAACGATCGGGATCGCGCGGCTCGTAGTACTTGCCCAAACGGGCGTAGACAATCCCCAGCATCAAAGAATCGCCGGCGCTCACAGCAATATGCAGCGCCTGTTCGTAGGCATCGCGCTCTTTGTCAACGTCATCGCGCGTGCGCCATAGATCGGCTTCTATGAGACCCAATTTGAATTCAAGCTCGGGTTTCTGCAATGCAAGGCGGAGTGCGCGGATCTCTGCATCCAGTTCACGGCGGCTTGCAAGTTGGGCAAGGTGCTGTTGGATCAATGCGCAGGCTTGATCGATATCGCCGGCTTGCCGCGCATGCCATAGCGCCGACAGGGCATCGGACTGCTTTAATGCAACGCCAATTTGTTGTTGATGCCATCTGGATTGCGCGCTTGCGTCGGTCAGGTTCAACAGGCGATAAGTGCGTTGGCGGGTGAACTCGCGCAACGATTGCGAATGCCGGCGATCCAGCCGCTGCTCGTAGAGCGCGCGCGCCATCAACCGCTTGGCCTTTTCGAGATAGCGATAGTACGTGCTGGGTCCGATGTTCCACAGGCCGCACAGGTTGTCCGCCGGCGTTTCATTGGGCCGGCGGTAGTAGCGATCCTTGAAGTCCGGCGTTGGCGCAAAACCGTAGTGGCACATCACTGCAATCATCGGCCGCCAACTGGTGCTGTCCAGCCATGCCTTGCGCTCCTCGATCCGCAACGTTGACGCGCGGTCGGGTCGCAACTGCGTGATCGCCCACTCCATCAGCCAGGTCAGCGCGGTGGTCATGGCGCGTTCGGATGGCAGGGCATCGCCGGCGGCGCCGAGAATGGGTCGCAGAAAGATGCGGGTCAGCCAGCGCGCCGCGCCTGGTCGATCCACGAGCAAGTGATCCAGCGTGCCATCGCGGTGCATGTCCAGGGCGGTTTCCAGCACCATCGCCGTGGTTTGCACGGGGCGAGCATCCTCGCGCACGGCTTGTGGCAAGGTCAGTTTTGGCAACACGGGTTCCTCTCCGTTTTGTGGATCGTCTACGAATCGTCCAACTCACACGGTTGTCGATGCCACAGCGTGCATGTCATTGAGACAAGATGTGGCGTGAAATGAGCAAGCCTGCACGCTGAGGCGCAGTAGTGTAGCACTCAAAGGAGTCTATTGTGACTTACCCGACCCTGACCACCGACGACGGCCGAGAGACGAGAAGTGTGACGCTGGCGGTATTTGCGCCATTCGGCACGGATGAAACCCTCAGCACTTATCCAGAGGGTGCTTCACAGGACTTAACGCAGCATCCGCTGTTTGAGAATCTGTTGAAAGTGGCTGAGCAAGGCACGCACGTGTTGGCGCTGATCGACCGCGCCGGCCACGACACGCTGCTCGTGCGCATCCCCGCCGGCCAGCCTGGCGCAGTCACAGTGGAATCGCGCTGGAAGCAAGATATGTCGGCGCCCAACACGCTGGCCGGCTTGCTGCATGAAGCATGGCTGTGGCAACCCGATTCGGCCATCGTGCTGACGCTGGAAGGTCATGGCGCCGGTTACTTGCCAGAGATCGACCGCCGCAAGTTGTCCGTGACCAACATCACCGATCACGGCAAAGTGGTTTGGAAAATCGGAGTCACGGATGAATCGCCAACCCTGCCTTTGGGATCCCCGATTCTGCCGCTGGGATCGCCTATCTTGCCGTTGGGCTCACCCATTTTGCCACTTGGTTCGCCCATCCTGCCGATGAATCATATGCCGATCAGCACGTGGGGCATGGGCAGGGCGCTGCAGACCGCCGGCGTGCCAAAGCTGGCCGTGATTCACTTCAACAACTGCTTCAACATGTCGGCGGAGTTGCTGCACACCATTGCGCCATATGCCGACTTCGCCGCCGGCTACCCAAACTACAACTTTTTCACTGCCGGCGCGGCGTATCCAACGCTCTTTGCCAGGCTCAACGCCGCCGGCGGCGCCAGCAGCGCGCAATTGGCGCGCTGGTTTGCTGAGGGCAATCGCGATGTGCTGGCCGCGAAGGGCAATCACCCCACCACCGGCTGCGCCGTTCATCTTGCCGCCATGCACGACGTGACGGAGAAACTGGACGACCTGGCCGATGCCCTGCTGTCGGCTTTGCGTATCGCACCAAACGCAAGTGATGTGCGCAACGAAATCCAGCAGGCCATCATCCGCGCGCAGCAATATGACACCGAAGCTGGTTTGCCACTGGAAACGCCAGATGAGTTGACTGACCTGTGCAGCTTTGCGCAGGCGTTGACCGCCGTCAATCTGCCGGCGCATTACAACATCGCGGCGCTGGCGCAAGGGCTGGTTAATGCGCTCAATGGCGTCAAGGTGTATGGCGAGAACGACCACCCGTGGATCGACCCATCGGTGCGCTGGAATTTCAGCGAAACGACACTGGCGATGAACATCTTCCTGCCCGATCCGCTCTTGCGCGGGCTGTGGGACTGGCGCTCGCCATACTATCTGGACGTGAATCCTGATCCTGCCAAGCCGGCGGTGCAGCCGGCCATCATCGACTTCTTGCAGGTGACGGATTGGGTGGACTTCTTGATCGAGTATCACAAGGATACGCCGTTTCTCGGCTTGTTGCCGGCGGTCATCCCTGAGTTCCCGGTCTTCAACGCGCGCTTCGAGCCGCCAGACCAGCCATCAGACTCGTCGCCGGCGAGCGACCATCACGATCGTCCTGACCAACCCAGCCAGATGGCGCAGTGACTAGCGCGAATCGTCTTGCAATCGCCCTCATTCACTGGAGGATCTGACCATGAACATGCATGTGAATGAGAGCGCCGGCGTGATGAAATGAATGCATGTCCTGCAGCGCGGCTCACGCCGCAGCGATTGACCAACATGATGAGCCATTGCAGTTTCGACAGGGGAGGGAAACATGAAGACGTCTCTGATTCTTGCGAAGGTCGACTATATCCACGGCCTGATCGACCCAGATTGGGTGGACGGCGGCCCAGGGCAGCCCGGTCCGCTCATCAACGAAGCCATCGTTGACTACATGGTGGCCGGCGTGTTGCGCGAGATCGCCAAGTCGGTGTCGCACAAGCAGATCAAACAGCAAATTGCGCGCCTCGGCAAGAGCATGGTGGAGCGCGCGGCAGCCGGCCTCGTTGCCGGCTGGGAACCTGGCGATGATCTTTGCCCGCCCTGGCCACCGATCCCGATTCCCTGGCCTGGCCCTGACCCGGCGCCTTGGTGGGACACGCTGGCCGGCGCGATGGATGACCTGGTGCTGGCGCAAGGCCTGCGCAGCCTTGCGCGACTGACCAGCAACAAGGGCTTCAGCGCCGACATCGCCGGTCTGAGTGAGGCGCTGGTGAAGGAATCGCTCGGCCGGGCCTATGACGATTTCTGCGGGACGCCGGTGAAGCCGCGCATTCCAAAGAAGCGCCCAGGCCGAAGATAGCCGGCGTTTGCCTGCTCGCGCTGCTGGCGTGGAATCGTCTTGCAATCGTCGCATGCACGGGACAGGCGAGATGACATTGATGCATGTGAATGAGATGTGCAACGCGGTGAAATGAGTGCAGGGGGATGGATTGCAGTGCAGCGTTGCCAGGAGGGGGCAGCGCCGGCGGCAATTCATATTTTAGGCATGCGCGTTGTTGAGGGGCAGCGCGCATGCCGGCTTCACACACAGGAGGATATGAAATGACAACCAAAGACCTTGTTTCCGTGAACGATCTGCCGTGCTGCCCGGTGGTTGAAACCGAGCCGGCATGCGATGTGCTGGATTTTCGCCGGCGGCTGGTGTTCCCGACGCCGGTGCGCGGCCGGCAGGAGCAGCCGATCCGCGTGGAGGTGATCTTTCACACGCGCTTCACCCGTTGCGCCGGCCCGCTCGCGCTGGGCGACATCGCCTACAGCACCACGCTGCTGCCAGGTGAAAAGGTGCGCCTGCAAACGACTGACCGCCGCAGCCGCTTCTCATTCGACAGCGAAAGCAAGCTCAGCTATCGCAGTGAGCAGATGAGCGAAGAGCAATATCGACTGCGCGCCATGCGCGCCTTCATGAGTGATGAGAACGTGGTCGACCGCGGCCAGGACAACTATAGCGAGCAGGGCAAATGGGATTTTCACGGCGACGCCAGCGGCAGCATCGGCTTCTTCTCGGCCAGCGCCGACGCCAACGCACGCGGCAGCCACAGCGCCAGCAGCGCCCGCGACTACATGCGCGAGCATCGCGCCCACGCCGAGATGTCCGACAACCAATCGGTGGAAGCCACGCGCAAGGCGCACAGCGTGAGCATTGGCGAAGTGTCCACCCGCGCCCATCAGCAGGGCGAGAGTGAAGACCACTTCGAGGCGTCCTCGCGCGAATTCCAGAACCCGAACAAGTGCCACGCAGTCACGTTCATGTTCTATCGCCTCAACAAGACGGAGACCGTCAAGTTTGAGCTGGTGTCGATCGAGCGGCGCGTGATCGATCCGGTTGCGCCGGTGCCGATTCCGGCCAACCCCTTCCGTCCGCTGGGGCAGGTGGCGACGATCCCGCAGGAGGTGCCGGCAACCAACCTGAAGCGCAATGAGGCGTTGGACGCCAGCATTCAAGCCGACCAGAAAGTGCAGGTGCAGGCGTTGCAGCGCCTGCCAGGCAGCACGGTTGCCGGCCTGCGCTTTGCCGCAGTGGGCGTTGCGCCGGCAGTGAATGCGGCCGATTTGCTCGGCACGCAGGCGCCGCTGGATGATGATGTGCGCGAGGCGGCCTTGCGCTTTGTGGATGAACAACTGGTGAAGCAGGGCTTGCTCACGGACATTGGCGGACAGGTCTCACCGAAGGCGCAGGAGGAATTCGGCTACACCCGCAACACCTCTCTGCCCACCGCCGGCGTGATCGTGAAGAGTTGCATGGACAGTTGTGGCATCTGTGAGCCGGCAGTCGAGCAGCGCGAGGAGCTGGAATTGCAAAAGCTGGCGTTGCAAAACAAGCTGCTCGAGAAGCAGATCGAACTGTTGGAGAAGTCGCAGGAGTATCGCTGCTGCCCAGCCAATGGCGATATGGATGCCGACAACTCATAAGGGTGACCATGTGGTGGAGGCGACCGCCGGCCGCCTCTATGCGCAAATCCCAGCGGGATGTCGGCGTTCAAGAGGGGTGACGCGTGACCGCGCGCGATGAGACCGCGAGTTGCGAAGTTGAGAGTTTTTGCCGCCCAAAAGTTCGTACGCTTTGGGCGGCACGACCTTTTGAGCGTAGCCGGCGCTTGCAACCGGCAGCACACAGGAGATTACCATGAGGCATCGCAAATTCGTTCATTTGGCAGGAGTCGTTTCGATCATCGCCGGCGTCATCGCCGGCATCCCCAGGCAGGCGCTGGCTGCCCCGCCTCGCGAACCCGACGCGCCGCTGGACGTGCCAGACATACTGGTGAGCGGCGGCGTCGGCGATTACACGGTGGCCGCGCCGAAGGTGTTCTGGTATTTGCGCGACTGCGTGCCATATATCGGCCTCGCCGCCGCCGATAACAATGGCGCTCCAGTGGATCCGGCTGCACCATCTGATCCCACAGCGCCCATCGCGCCAGTGGACCCAGCTGCGGTGACGCCCCAATCTCCGGATGCCGCCAACCTGACCGACAGCGAGAGCATCCGCCGCATTGCGGTGCAAGGCAGTGAGCAACGCCAGTTGTTTGCGGCCAGCGCAAATGGCTATTGTGGCGCGCTGGCGCACACCAAGCTCTCGCAGTCAAATATGGTGGCCGATGCGAACTACCTCTACTGGATCACCGATCAAGGGTTGATGCGATTGTCGGTGAATGCGAATGTGGGTGACGCGCCGGAGGTGTTCAATGGCGCCATCACCAGTCCCTATGTCTACTATGTTGAACTGGCGCAGGACAATGACTATGTGTATGCCCTGACGCACGCCAGCAACACCCAAAGCACCATCAGACGCATCAGCAAGGCCGACGGCACATCCACCACGCTGAGGAGCTTCAACGCGCTGGCAACGCAATTGCAAGTCAGCCATGCTTTTGGGTTCGGCATTCCCAACTACGTCGGCGATTACGTGTACTGGATCGACGGCGGCGTGTTGCGGCGCCTGAATTTGAACAACCTGAATGATTTGCAAATTGTGGCTTCTGGCGTGACGATTTACCATGCCGAAGGCGGCCGGCTGAATTGCGGCAATTTCATTTGTCAGACCACCGATCTGGTCTTCTTCAGCGTTGGGCGTTACCTTTACCGGACAAGCAACAGGGCGCTCGGCAGCGTCACATTGATCAACGATACCGGAAACAACAACGACACGATCTACAGCATCGTCACGGATGCGAATTTTGTGTTCTACCTGCAGGAGCATTTCGTGCCATGCTCGCCATCGCCATGCTTCGGCGGCACCTGGACGGACTATGTGGTGCGCCACGCCCGCGATAACAGCGGCACTACCGACTTTCTCTCCATCAGCCGAATAGACAGTTTGTCGGGCCGCATCTACAAGAGCATCACCACTGCCGACAGCCGTCTGATGTGGCAGGCAGACAGCGCGATTCTGCGCCTGCCGAACAACGCGGCTGCGCTGCCAAAGATCAACATGCGCGTCACCGGCTTGTCGATCACGCAGGGCATTCAGACGCCGACCAACAGCGTCGGCCTGATCCGTGACCGGCGCACCTTTGTGCGCGCCTTCGTGCAATCTGATGGCCCGGGCAGCGTGTCGGGTGTGACTGCGCGGCTATATCGATTGGATGCTTTGAATCAAGTGATCGATTCGGTGATGCCGGTGAACAGCGTCGGCACGAACATCACAGTGCGCACCAGTCCACAGCGCGCCAACTTGAACGATAGTTTCCTGTTTGAGTTGCCCTGGAGTTGGGTGTCGGGCAGTTCGGTGCGTCTGCGCGTGGTGGTGAATCCATACCACTATCAGCTTGAGCCGAGCTACGCCGACAACGAATCGAACAGCGGCGCGTTGAGCGTCAAGGCATCGCCGGCGCTGAACGTGCGCTTTGTATCGTGGGGCTACACGGTGAATGGCACGGATTACTATCCGCGCTTGATCAAGGACATCCTGCAGAGCTACTCGTGGATCCTGCGCGCGTATCCGCTGTCGAGCCGGCTGGTCTTCGATGACGGCAATGCGCCGGGCTTCCACCCGCGCTTGATCTTCCAGTATGACAGCGGGCTTGGCGCGCGCGTGATGGGCACGCATTCCTCCTGCCAGGACTTGTATTGGAAAGACGGCGATGGCAATTGGCATGACGATCGCAACTTGTGCGCCAGTCGCTACACCAACTCGCAGACCAACTGGATTCGCATCGTTCAAGACGGCTTCTTCAGCGCGATCTTCAATCCAAAGTTCTACTACGGCATGATCTCGGACGGCGCGGCCTTCCCGCGCGGGCAGGCTTGCTGCGGCACCAAGCTCTCGACCGGGCCGGCCGGCTCCGGCACATGGGGCTGGGACAATGACGGCTCGTATGCCGACTGGTATGCCGCGCATGAGATCGGCCACACGCTGGGTCGCGCGCACCCCTCGCCGGGCAGCGCTGCCTGCGGCCAAAGCGCAAGTGATCCGAGCTATCCCTACACCGGCGCCCAGATTGGCGCGAGCAACAACTATGAGGGGTTTGACGCCGGCGATTCGTTCTACAGCGTGCCGCGCGCTGTCTACCCAGGCACCACGTGGTACGACGTGATGAGCTACTGCGACAACCAGTGGATCAGCGATTACACCTATCGCGGCATGTATAACTTCATGACCGGCGGGCCGCTCGTCATGTCGATGGGTGATGAATCTGAATTGCCGATCCTCGAGATGCAGCCAGAAGACGGCGTGAAGACGCAGCCGGCATCGGCACAGAGCGCGCTGGTCAGTGGTGACTGGCTGATGGTGCAAGGCACGATCATCAACGGCACAAACACCGCCAGCCTGCAAAAGCTGACGCGCTTGAGCGAAACCGCTGGCTTGCCGGCAATCGTCGCAGGCGGCTACTCGATTCGCCTGACTGACATGGGCGGCAGCACGCTGGCCGATTACCCCTTCACGCCCACGCCAGGCGAGGAAGCTACACCAGATCTGCTGGGCGTCAGCCAGATCGTGACGATGACTGCCGGCGCGCGGCAGGTGCGCATCGTGCGCCTGAGCGATGGCCTCACGCTGGCGACGCAAGCCATCAGCGCAAATGCGCCAGTGGTGAGCAACGTGGCGCTGCAAAGCCCATCCAACCCGGTGGCCGGCACAGTCACACTGGCGTGGAATGCAAGCGACGCCGATGGCGATGCACTGACGTTTGATGTGTTCTACAGCAACAACGGCGGCAGCAGTTTCGTCAGCGTGCAATCCGGTGTGAGTGGCAACAGCGCATCCATCGACACATCGACGCTCGGTGGCGGCAATGGCTTCTTCCGCGTGGTTGCCAGCGATGGCGTGAACACTGGTCAGGCCGATAGCCCGGCTTACACCTTCGCCGACAAGCCGCCCATGCCAATGATCTTGACGCCGGGCGACAACCATGTCGTGAATTACGGTCAACTGGTGAACTTCAGCGGCGCGGCGATGGACTGGCAGGATGGCGGCATCACTGGCGCGAATCTGGAATGGTCGAACCAGAACGGCGTGCTTGGAACAGGTGAGTTGCTTTCAGTGAGTAACCTGCCCGTGGGCGTGAACACGATCACGCTGAAGGCGACGAACAGCAAGGGTCAATCTGCCACAGCCACAATCACGGTGATCGTGAATGACGACTTGAGCCTGCTCGGCCCGACGATGACCGCCGGCCCGACACAGTTGGACTGGACGTTTGCCGCCGATGCGACCACGCCGGCGCCGCAGGTGTTGCATCTGGGCAATGCCGGCAGCGATACGAGCGCGCAGTGGGTGGCGAGCAACAACGCGCCATGGCTGAGCGTATCGCCGGCCTCTGGCACGCTGCCAGGCGACATCACGCTGACGGCCGATCCGTCGGGTGTGCCGAATGGCAGTTCCTTGACCGGCACGGTGACGATTGTCTTGCCGGCGTCGGGCAATGCGCCTGAGCAGACGATCAACATCCCCGTGAGTCTGTCGAAGGGCTTCAACCCCGCCAACCCGAAGGGGCAATCGGCGCAGTTTAAGGTCTTTACGCCGATCACGCTGCGTTAGCCGGCGCGCCGGCAGATCGGCAGGCGACAGCTTGATGGCCAGGGGCGCACTCCCGCATGCGGAGCGCGTCCCTGGCTTGCTCTCACGATGCCATCAGCGAACAGCATGAATAGGTATAATGATTGGGTTGCAGTTGGCGCTGTTCATTGTGCGCGCCGAACTGCACAGCGAGGCCAGCCGGCCATTGGATTTTCTGGTGCCGGCGCCCGTATTCAGATTGGATTTTGAATTGAAACGTTACAACCGATACGTGTTTGCCTAAACATATGCCTAAGCAGAAAGCAACGGACAACCAGGCGCCGGACAAACAGACGAACCCCAAGACGACCACCAAGACCCGCTCGACGCGCGCCCCAGCGCAGGCTAGTTCCCCGCGACGGCGCACACCACCGCGCACCACACAAGCAGCAGCAGATCAACCCGCCCAGCCCGAGTCTGGCCAGCCGAATATTCCCTGGCGGCGGATGGACCTGCACCTGCATACACCCGGTTCACACGACTACGAAGAGCCGGACAAGACCTATCTCGACATCTTGAAGCAAGCCGAGAAGCGCGGCTTGCACATCATGGCCTTTACCGATCACAACACTGTGAACGGTTATCGCAACATGATGAATGAGATTGAGCATCTTGAATACCTCGAGAGGCTCGACCGCATTCGCGCCGATGAGCTGGGTCGGCTGAACGAATATCGCCGGCTGCTGGGCAAGATCCTCGTGCTGCCCGGCTTCGAATTCACCGCCACCTTCGGCTTCCACATCCTTGGCATCTTCCCGCCCGACAAGCCACTGCGCGACATCGAGCGTGTGCTGATGGAGTTGCGCGTGCCGGGGCATGTGTTGGACAAGGGCCTGACCGAGGCTGGCGCGACCAGCGATGTGCTGCATGCATACGAGATGATCGACGACGCCGGCGGCATGGCCATCGCCGCGCATGCCAACTCATCGAACGGCGTGAGTATGCGCGGCATGAACCTCGGCGGCCAGACGCGCATCGCCTTCACCCAGGACCCGCATCTGCGGGCGATCGAATTTACAGATCTGGAGAAGGGCCGCTATTCCAGCGCGCATCTCTTCACTGGCATCAAGCCGGAATATCCGCGCCGCATGTTCGCTATTCAGGGCAGTGATGCGCATCGCGTAACCACCTCAAAAGAAAATTCAAAGCGATTGGGCGTGGGTGAGCGCGTCACCGAAGTGCAGCTTGAGGAAGTGAGCTTCAACGCGCTGCGCGATTTGTTCTTGAGCCAGGAATTTGCGCGGGTGCGGCCGGCGCATGCCATGGCCGACCTGCCGGAAGACCCGCTGACCATCGCGCGCCGCGACGGCAATAGTGTGACCGCCGCATTCCATGCGGCGCTGCCCAAGCGCGGTGACCGCTTCGAGGCAGTGCTGAAGGATGCGGCGGCGATGGCGAATGGCGAGGGCGGGCTGATCGTGATTGGCATGGATGCCAGCCCGCGCAAGAAGATCGCCGGCATCGAGGATGCACGGGAAGCAGCCGAAAAGCTCGCGTTGGAAATGGAATCGCGCATTGCGCCGAAGCCGGCAGCAGCCATCACCATCGAATCGCTGGACGGGAAGGACGTCATTCGTCTGCAGGTGATGAAGGGCGCCGACACGCCGCATGCCTTTGACGGCAATCAATTCCTCGTGCGTGAGGGCGTGGAGACGCGCGCGGCGAACCGCGACGAGATCGTGGCGATGGCGCGGCGCGGCTACGAGAAGCCAAAGCCGGCGGAGCAACCGCACCATGAGCAACGGCCTCATCAGCAGCAACAACGCCAGCAACAGCCCCATCAGCAGCGCCAACCGCAGCAGCGCCAGCCGCAACCGCAACAGCCGCAACCGCAACAGTCGCGCCAGCAGAGCGGGCAACCACAGAACCAGCCGCAGCGGCAACAGCAGCAACAGCAACAGGGTGGGCAGCAGCGCCAGCCGCAGCAGCAGCGTCATCACGAGCAGCGGCCACACCAGCCGGCGAAACAGGAGCGCGTGGAGCAATTGCCGCCACGGCCGGAGCCAGCCGGCGCGCTGCCGCCGCCACAGGAACAGCCGCAACTGCCGCCGGCCAAATCTGAGAACGGCAATGGCCAGCCGAAGCCAGCGGAGAATGCGCCGCTCGCCAACATGCCGCGCACCGGTGTGCAAGTCACGGCGATGGAAGAGCGCAATGGCGTGGAGTACTTCACGGTGCGCGATCTGCGCAACAACAGCGTGATCCGCAACGTCACGCGCAAGAGCGCGCGCGATCTGTGGCAATATGCCATCACGCAGCATGTCACGCATCCCAACGGGCCGGCGGATATCGACTGGCGCGGCGACCGCGCCGTGCTGGGCCGCGAGTTGCGCGCCGGCAAAGTGCGCAATGACGTGGCGATGCGCGACAGCGCAGGCAACGTGCAGGTGTTCTACGGCGTGACCGACGACGGCCT
>JBDHWI010000043.1:0-25842 GCA_039810125.1 Thermoflexales bacterium
GCCGCCGGCTCCATGCCGGGCGATCTGCACAAGCTGTGGCGCGCGCGCCACCCGAAGAACTATCACCTCGAATATGGCTATAGCACGATGGGCTACGAGATCGCCGGCGGATTGGGCATCAAGCTGGCCGCGCCAGAGCGCGAGGTGACCGTGATCGTCGGCGACGGCAGCTACCTGATGCTCTCGCAGGAGATCGTGACAGCGGTGCAGGAAGGCATCAAGCTCATCATCGTGATCCTCGACAATCATGGCTACAAGAGCATCGGCAGCCTCAGCCGCTCGCTAGGACAAGCGGGTTTCGGCACGCGCTATGCCAAGCCGGTGAATGGCCGGCTGCCAGGCGACGAGGTGAAAGACGACATCGAGGAGTTGCCGGTCGACCTCGCGCTGAATGCGCAGAGCCTCGGTGCAACCGTCCTCAAAGGCGAGACCTACGACGAATTCAAGAGTGCCTATGCGCAAGCCCAACGCAACGCAGAGACTACTGTCGTGCATGTGCCGATCGATCGCTATGTGAGCGTGCCAGGTTACGACAGTTGGTGGGATGTGCCGGTGGCCGAGGTGAGCGAGATGCCATCGGTGCAGGCGGCGCGCGAAGATTGGGCGAAGATGCGGGCAAAGGAAAGATATTTTTAGTGAGCCATCTCACATTTGGGGTTGCGCATCCCGCCTACGCGCAGAAGATGCGATGCACAGGTGAGGTGCGCAATCGAATCGACTAAATCACATCATGATCCACGTTGGCAACGCCCCTTGCTCATGGGGCAACCTCGAATTTGAAGGGCTGGGCGAAAGCAAATTGACCTACAGCCGCATGCTGGACGAACTGTGCGAGGCCGGCTACACCGGCACCGAGCTGGGTGATTGGGGCTTCATGCCCACCGAGCCGACCGCACTGGGCAACGAACTCAACGCGCGCAACCTGACCATGACCGGCGCATTTGTGCCAATCGCCTTTCGCCATCGCGAAGCGCACGCCGAGGGCGAGGCGCGCGCGGTGCGCACGGCGCAACTGCTGGCGGCTGTGCAGGACGACATCGCCGCGCCTTTCCTCGTGCTGGCCGACAATGACAACAGCGATCCGACGCGCTCGCAGAACGCCGGCCGCGTAACGCGCGAGATGATGCTGGATGACGACGACTGGCGCACCTTTGCAGAAGGCGTGAACCGCGTGGCGCGCGCGGTGAAGATGCAAACCGGCCTGCGCTGTGTCTTCCATCCGCACTGCGCCGGCTTCGTCGAGACGCCGGATGAGATCGCAACGCTGCTCATGCTGACCAACCCCGCGCAGGTGGGGCTGGTGTTCGACACGGGGCATTACGCCTTCGGCTCTGGCAACCCCAACGGCGATGACGTCATGGCGGCGATGGATCGCTTCGCGTCACGCATCTGGTATGTGCATCTCAAAGACTGCTCGCCGGCCATCGCGCAGCGAAGCCGCGATGAGCAACTCGACTACAACGCATCGATTGGCAACGGCGTGTTCTGCGAACTGGGTCAAGGCTGCGTGCCATTCGAGCGCGTGGCGGAGTGGTTGAAGCGGCGCGATTACGCCGGCTTCGTCACAGTGGAGCAGGACGTATTGCCGGGTATGGGCACCCCGAAGGAGAGCGCCATTCGCAACCGCGCGTATCTGCGGAGCATCGGGTTGTAATCGACGCTGGTTTGATCTGCATATCCAAACCACGCCCCAACCTGGTCGAAGAATCAGAACACTCTGTCGGAATACATCATGCCAAACACCTTAAATCTAGGGCTGATCGGCGCTGGCCGCATCGGGCAAGTCCACGCCGCCACCATCGCGCATCGCGTGCCAGAGGCGAAGCTGCTGATGGTCGCGGATGTCAACGCGCCGGCGGCGGAGGCCTGCGCGCAGCAGAACAATGTGCCGCGCGCGAGCGACAATCCCGCCGACATCATCAACGACCCCGCCATCTCCGCGGTGCTGATCTGCACGTCAACCGACACGCACGCCACGCTGATCGAGCAGGCGGCAGCCGCCGGCAAGCACATCTTCTGCGAGAAGCCGATCGCGCTGGAGCTGGGAGCGATTGACCGCGCGCTGGCTGCGGTCGCGCGCGCCGGCGTCACCCTGCAGATCGGCTTCAACCGCCGCTTCGACCCGAACTACATGCGCGCTCGCGAGGCGATCATGAGCGGTGAAATCGGCGAGCCGTTCATCCTGCATCTCATCAGCCGCGACCCCGCGCCGCCGCCGATCCCCTACGTCAAAGTGTCTGGCGGCATCTTCCTGGACATGATGATTCACGACTTCGACATGGCGCGCTTTCTGATCGGCAGCGAAATCGTGGAGGTTCACACGATGGCCGGCGTGCGGATCGACCCGGCGATTGGCGAGGCCGGCGATGTGGACACCGCAGTCGTGCTGCTCAAGTTTGCGAATGGCGTGATCGGCACGATCGACAATTGCCGTCAAGCACCCTATGGCTACGATCAGCGCTGCGAGGTGTTTGGCAGCAAGGGCGAGGTTCACACGCTCAACGATCACCCGAACACCGCCATCATCAGCACGGCTGAATCCGTGCATCGCGACAAGCCGCTGAATTTCTTCATGACGCGCTATGTCGAGAGCTATCAACGCGAAGTTCAGGCGTTTGTGCGCGCGGTGATCGATGGCTCACCTGCGCAGGTGAGCGGCCTCGATGGCCGGCAGGCTGTCGTCGTCGGCATGGCAGCAAAGCGATCACTCCTTGAAGGCAAACCGATCCGCGTGTGATAGCAGGCTGAATCACACGAAATCTGATTGCCACTACCATTGCCGGCATGGCTAACAATCCCCTTCGATTGGGCGTGGTGAGCTTTGCGCACGGCCACGTCAACAGCTACGTTGAAACGATCAAAGACTTCGCAGATGCGAAGGTGGTCGCCGGCTGGGACGCAGACGCGCAGCGCGGTGAAGCGCAATGCGCAAAATTCAGCCTGCAATTCGAGCGCGACCTCGACACCTTGCTGCGGCGCGAGGACATCGACGCCGTTTTCGTGACCAGCCCCACCAACAAGCACGCCGAGCATGTCACCGCCGCCGCGCAAGCCGGCAAGCACGTGCTGCTGCAAAAGCCGATGGCGCTCACGCTTGCCGCTTGCGACGCAATCATCGCCGCAGTGCAGCGTTACGGCGTCCTGTTCAGCCTGTGCTACCAGATGCGCTGCGATCCAGTGAACCAGAAGATCAAGGCGCTGCTGGACGAGGGCGCGGTGGGCAAGGTGGCGATGGTGAAGCGCCGGCACGCCATCAACGCACTGCTCATGCCGGGCTTTGCCTACAAGGGCAACTGGCACATCGACGCCGAGCAGAACATGGGCATGTTCATGGATGACGCCTCGCATGCCGCGGACTGGTTCTTGTGGCTGCTGGGCAAGCCGAAGTCGGTCATGGCCGAGATCGACAACGTGGTGACCGACATCGCGCCGGACGACAACGGCATCGCCGTGTTTCGATTCGGCAAGGGCGAGATGGGGTTGCTGGTGAACAGCTCGACGCAGTTGGCCGCCGAGTCGACGACCGAGATTTACGGCGACCGGGGCGTGATCGTGCAGAACTACGGCGACGCGCCTTCATCGTGGCTGCCGCGCCCCGCCGGCGCAACCGCGTTGAAGATGTTCAGCGCCGGCGGCACAGACTGGCAGCGCTTCGACTTCCCTGCCGATACGCCGCACGGCCAGCGCATTCGCGCAGTCGCCAGGCCGGCAGTCGATTTTCTGCTCGGCAGGCGCGGACCGATTGCGACCGCCGAAGAGGGCCGCAACTGCATCGAGATGATTCTCGCGGCCTATCAGTCGTCCCGCGAGGGCCGGCGCATTCAGCTGCAGGGATAAATTCGCGCAAGGTTACGCCAAGCTTCTCAACCATGAACAATTCCATCAGCATCGGCATCGTCGGCCTCGGCCAATTCGGCGTGCATTTCGTCGAGCTATACAAGAGGCACCCAAAGGTGAATCGTGTCGCGCTATGCGACATCGATGCAGACAAGCTCAACCGCGCGGCAAGGCAATTCGGCATCCACGAAACCTACGCCAGCCTCGATGCCATCTGCAAGAGCGACCTCGACGCCATCGCCATCATCACGCAGCCCTGGCTGCACGCGCCGCAGGCCATCCAGGTGATGAACGCCGGCAAACATGCCTACACCGCCGTGCCGGTGATCTCACCCAAGAGCGGCAGCGGCGATGAAATTCTCGAGTGGTGCGACAAGCTCATCGATTGCTGCAAGCGCGCCGGCACGCACTACATGATGGGCGAGACGACCTGCTTCCGTCCCGAAACCATCATGCTGCGCAAGCGCGCCGGTGAGTTCGGCCGCTTTGTGTATTTCGAATCGGAATACCTGCACGACACCTGGCTGCCAACGTGCAACTTGATCGAGGTGCAGATGGCGCGCACAGGCTGGAGCGAGGCGCAAGTGATGGCCGCCGGCGGCGACATCCCCATGCACTACCCCACCCACTCAGCGTCTGCGCCGATCTCGATCATGGGCGCGCACTGCGTCGAAGTGTCGGCCTTCGGCTACTGCCACCCCAACGACGACTACTTCCGCGCCGACAGCGCCACCGGCAATGTGTTCAGCCACGAGGTCGGCCTGTTCCGCATGAGCAACGGCGCGATCGCGCAGATCAGCGAGGGCCGGCGCAACGGCCACCCGGGCCACGAGGGCGTCGTGCGCGTCATCGGCACTGCGGCCGCCTTCGAGCGCGACACATCGGATGAATTCAGCGGCAAGTGGCTTACCAGCACGACCGCCGTGGCGGTGGACCCGCGCGACTATCGCGACCCGCTGCCGGCAGCGCTAGCCGAAGACCTGGGCGGGCATGGCGGTTCGCACGCCTATCTCGCGGATGAATTCGTGACGGCGTGCTGCGAGAACCGCGCGCCGAAGGTGAACGCCTGGGAAGCCGCGCGCTACATGGCCGCCGGCGTGATGGCGCACAAATCTGCCGTGAAGGGCGGCGAGTTGCTGAAAGTGCCGGACTGGGGCGATGCGCCGAGTGGTTAGAATCACCGCATGGAATATCGCAAGCTTGGCCGCACCGGCTTGAAGGTGAGTGAGTTGTGCCTCGGCACGATGACATTCTTGTGGACAACAGACGAGCCGACGTCGTTCGAGGTGCTTTCAGCGTTCCATGACGCCGGCGGCAATTTCATCGACACAGCCGACATCTATTCGCACTGGCACCCGGGCAATGCCGGCGGCACTGCCGAGATCATCATCGGCAAGTGGTTGAAACGCGCTGGCGTATCACGCGAGAAAGTTGTCATCGCCACCAAAGGGCGAGGCGCCATGGGAGATGGGCCGAACGATCAGGGCGCCTCGCGCGCGCACCTGCTGAAAGCCATCGACGCCAGCCTTGCGCGGATGCAGACCGACTACATCGACCTGTATCAAATCCACTGGCCGGACGAAGAGACGCCGCTGGATGAAACGCTGGGCGCGCTGAATGACGCAGTGCGCGCCGGCAAACTGCGCTACATCGGCGCCAGCAACTACCCGGCCTGGTTGTTGATGAAATCGTTGTGGGTGAGCGACGCGAAAAATCTCGCCCGCTTCGAGTCCTTGCAGCCGCACTACAACCTGATGCACCGCGCCGAATTCGAACGCGAAGCGATGGCGCTGTGTCGCGATCAGGGTTTGGGCGTGATTCCCTATTCGCCGCTTGCCGGCGGTTTTCTGACTGGCAAATATCGGCGCGGTGAACCCATCCCCGCCAACTCGCGCGGCGAAAAGAACGAGCGCATCCAACGCTACGCCAAGAGTGAAAGCGGACAAAAAGCCATCGACGCGCTCGAAACCATCGGCCAGTCGCACAGCAAGAGCATCGCGCAGACTGCGCTGGCATGGATGTTGAGCAACCCCAGCATCACCGCGCCGATCATCGGCGCAAGCACGGTGGCGCAATTGCAGGAAGGGCTGGGCGCAGCCGGCTATCGTCTGAGTAGCGATGAAGTGAAGGCGCTGAACGACGCCACAGCGTGGGAATGAAACGCGATTCCGACTTGAAATCATCCATGAAACATCTCAACCTCAACGGCGCGTGGCCGATCCTGATCATCGTGATTCTCTTCCTCATCCTGCCGCTCTCAACCTTGCCAGGCATGTTCGACTTCATCTTCGTCGTGCTGATGGGCATCGCGCTGGTCATCGCCGGCCTCATCGTCGCGTCGCTGATCGCGAGCCGGCGGCAGAAATCCGGTTGATCAAGAAAAAAAGCGCGACGCACTTGAAGGTGCGTCGCGCTCGTCGCGTGTTCAAGCAGCCATCACCGCATGATGACGGGGATGAACACAGCATGCCAGCCCATACCCAACCGGCCGGCGGGCTGCACCGTCGCCGTTTCAAGATAATCTCGCGCCGTGCCGCTTATCTCGATCTCCTGCAGCCAGTAGGTGTAGGTCTTGTCGGCTAGCGCGCCGGCATCAAAGAACACGTATTGGCCGCCGAACGCGCCGGCGGGAATCAACACCATGTTCACCTGCACAGCATCTGCGCGGTTGCCGGTCTCGCTGCGATAGATATTGAAGCCATACGCGTTGCGCTCGCTGCCGGTCACCCACACCACATTCACCCCGCCGGCGTCATGCTGCGCCGTGAAGGACAACAATGTGATTGCCGTCGGTGATGTCTGCACCAGGACCTCATTCGACAACACCGATTGGGTGAGGTTGCTGGCGGTGCTGGCGGTGTTCAGCACCGTGCCGCCAAACTCGGCGCTCACCTTCACCACAAACTGAATGCTCGCACCGGTGCCGGAACCCAGATCGCCCAGGTGCCACGTCAGCGGCGTGGTTGAGGCCGGCGCCGGCGTCGCGCTGCCATCCACGTATTGCAGATAGCTCTCCAGCGCATCCGTCACTGTCACGCCATGCAGCGGCCCCCCGCCAGTATTTGTCACCAGCAATGTGAAGGTGATCACGCGATCAGCGCCCAGCACATTACCATCGCCACTGGTCTGCGCGCGCTTGGTGATGGCCAACGCGCCCGGCGGTGCAATCTGGTCCACGTCGATGGCCTGCGTGATCGGATTGGTGTTGATGATCGGCTTGGGTTCGACAGCAGGCAGCTGCCCATTCTGCGGCGCAAAGCCGCAACTGGTCGCGCACGGCCCCACGCTCAACCCAGGCGACTCTTTGCCGATGTCGAACTGCGCAATATTGGTCAGCCAGCCCGTGGCAGTGAGGTTGACCTGCGCGGATACGGTGAGTGTCAGCACACTGCCAACCGGTAGATCGACCTGCACGCCAGGCGCGGTGGTGATGCCAGCGAGGTTGCTGATAACCTGCGCGCCATTCAAGCTGTTCGACATCCACTGCGCATTCGACAGCTCCGACGGGAAGAGATCGAACACCAGACCATTGGCATTGCTCGGCCCCTTATTTGCCAGCGTGATCACATAGGTTAGTGGGACACTTGGCACGGCGATGGCCTGCCCGTCGCTCTTGTCGATCGCGATGAACGCCTTTGACTGAATCGGCACGCTGACAGCAGATTGGTTATTCCCATTCGGGTCGCCTGCACTTTGGGTCGCGCTGACCGAGGCCTGGTTGTAGATCTCATTGCGCGCCTCCAGGTCGAGCGTGCCGGTGATGGTGAAGGTAACGAAGCTGCCCGGTTCCACGGAAACCGGTAGATTGAGCAAGCTGCCGGCGCCGGCGGCCACGCCGCAAACCGCGTCAATATCTGCCATGCACACCCACTGCGGGTTTACCAGCATCCACGACAACATGTCGTGCACGGTGGCGCTGATGGCTTTGCTGGGGCCGGCATTGCCGACGACAAGCGTGTAGGTCAGCAACTCGCCGGGCGCAACGGTGTCCGATGGCGCTGCCGTCTTGACGATGGACAAGTCGGTCACATAGTTCAGGTTGGTCTGATCGGTGCTGCTGTTGTTGCTGAGATCAGTCTCCGTCACGTCCGCCGGCGCGGCAACCGTCGCGGTATTCACCATCGTGGTCGACGGATGCGAGGTTGCCAGCATGCCGCTTGCAGTCACTGCCACCACGCTGTTCGGCGCGATGCGCGCGAGTATGTTGATGTCGCCGACGCCACTCGCCGGCGAACAAGTATTCGGCAAAGTGGCAGCGCATGACCAACTCGCCCCACCCAGCATCGGCGGCAGCGCATCAGCGATGACCGCGCCATCCACACCAGACGGCCCACTGTTCGTCACCACGATCATATAGGTGACCATCGTGCCAAATGTCGCGCTATTCAGCCCATCGGTCTTGTAGATGGCAAGATCAGCCTGCGGCGTGAGTTCGGTCAACACCGTGTCGGTCACAGGGGTCGGCGTGCCCGTGCTGGTGACGCCGGCCGTATTGGTCACCGTGCCACGCGCGAAGGGATCGATGCTGTAGGTCAACGTCAATGTGGTGCTGCCGCCGGCCGGCAGGTCGGGCAGGCTGCACACCCCCAACACACATGGGCTGCCCTGAGCAGTCAGGCTGATGGGGTCGTGATCGGTCAGCGTTACCTCCGCCGCGTCGCTCGGTCCGTTGTTCGTCACGGTCACTGTGTAAGTGATGAGGTTGCCTGGCACTGCGCTTGCCGGCCCCTCCTTCACAACATCAAGGCTGGAGATGCGCACTACCGGCGCCGTCACGGTCGACGTGTTGTTGATCTCCACTGGATCCGTGATGGTCGAGGTGACGCCGGCGATGTTGACCACCTCAGTGCCGGTCAGACTGGACGGCACGGTGAAGGTCATCATAATCTGCGTTACGCTCTGAGGCTTCATCAGGCCGAGGTCACAGGGGAAGCCGCCGGCGCACGGCGCGCCAACAGCCGGCGTCAAGCCACCGAAGCCGGGATCGTCCACTGCCACCGCCGTTGCGTCAGATGGGCCGAGGTTCTCCACAGTGAGTGTGAAGACCGCATCAGTGCCGGGCACGACTTGCGCCGGCCCCTCTTTCGTGATGCTCATGTCAGCCCGCTGGGTGATGGTGATGGTCCTGGTTGCGACATTGCTGAATGGATGTGGATCGAAGGACAGACTTCCAACAAGCGCCCCGTTCTTCACCATCGGCGTCACGAAATCTGACGGCACTTCATAGACCGCCGTGATCACCTGGGTGGCGTTGACGGGGAGATGGCCGCACAGCGCGAGCGTGCCGGTATAGAGGAAGTTGCATGCGCCGGTGGTGCCGGTGATGAACGGCAGCGTTGGCGTGAGCAATTCGCCCAGCGTGACCGAGAGCGCCTGCGACGGACCGAGGTTTTCGATCGTGAGCGTGTAGGTCACGCGCTCGCCGGCGGCTACGATGTCGCTGCTGGCCGTCTTGGTCAAAACCAGATCGGCCACCGACAGCGGCAGTGTGCCCCAGTATGCGGTGTTATTCGCATAGCTAGACTCGCGCGTCGAAGATGTCACCGTTGCCGTGTTGGTGATGATCGGGTTGGTGAACAAATCGTAGTCTGATGGGATCGTGAATGTGACGAGGATGATCTTGGGCGAGGCAAGTACTCCCATCGAGGAGATGTTGCAAGTGGCCCCGCTGCAAGCGCCGCCAAAGCCCACGAAGGTGAGGCCGGCCGGCGTCTGATCGGTAATCGTGATGTCGTTGGCTGCCGCTGTGCCGATGTTGGCCAGGGTCAGCGTATAAACGACCTGCTGGCCGATGACTGCGGAGAGTGGTCCAATCTTGAGCAGCACGAGGTTGGGCCGCCGCGCTTGCGCTTGCGCCGGCGGTGCGCTTGTCAGCAGCAGCGCAAAGCAGGCCAGAACCAACGCCGTAAAGATCGGCAACACCAGCACGCGCGCGAATCTCAGACAGATGCGCTGCGCCAGAGGCAATGCACTGGATGGCTGCTTCGTCTTGTCGTCACATGGGTTGTGTTGCGGTGTCACTTCATCCCTCGCATTCATGTTGGAAATTTCTGACGCCGGCGCTCAAGGGATCGCCAGCGCATCGTCCAGTCGTTTTGATCGATCATCCATATCAGATTCCATCGACTCCTTCAACGCCATAAATATTGAGATGTGCATTACGCAATCGCAATCCAGGCAAACACATTGGCAATACTTACGACTTCTCCTCCAAGTCCGGATTCACCTGACAACGCAAAACGGCTATGATTTAGCAGCGTCAAAGCGCTGTTGAACAGCGTGAAATGGCATGGCCATGAGCGAAAACACCGCACCCACCGCCGGCTCCGATGCGCAGCCCGCCGATGAAATGCGCGCCGCCCTGCTGGCTTCGGAGAGCATTCTTCCCGCCATCGCGGATCTGTTGAACGCGGTGCAGCAAGCTGTCATCGCCACTGATGCCGGCGGGCGCATCACGCTTTGGAATCGCCACGCCGAGGCGCTGTATGGCTGGCCGGCGCATGAGGCGATCGGGCGCAGCATCTTCGATGTGCTGGCATCGTCAGGGCATGCCAGGTTCGCCGGCCAGCCGCCGGACACGCTGGCACAGGGGAAGACATGGCACGGTGAACTTGAGATCCAGCGTCGCGATGGGTCACGGCTCTTTGCAGAGGTGACCGACTCGCCGGTGTTCGATTCGGCCGGCGCCGTCGTGGGCATCATCAGAGTCTCGCAAGACATCAGCGAGCGCCGGCGCTTGCAGCAGAATGAGCGCATGCTAGCCGCAGCGGGACATCTGCTTGCGGAGAGCCTTGACACTGAAGAGCGCGTCAGCCGCATCGTCAACCTGCTCGTAGAGCAATTTGCCGAGGCTTGCACCATTCTGCTCATTGACGAAGCCGGCGAGCCGATTCTCTTCAAGACCGCGCACCGTGATCCTGCCAAGGAACCTTTGCTGGTCGCGCTTGCGCAATACACGCCGGCGCTGTATCCGACCACGGCCACCGCGCGCGTCCTGAGCACCGGTCAGCCCATCTTCATGCCAGTGGTATCAGACGCATTCAAGCGCAGCACCACGGCCGATGAGCGCCACGCCGAACTGCGTGAAAAGCTGGGCTTTCATTCCATGATCACGCTGCCGCTGATCGCGCACGGCAACACGCTGGGCGCCATCACCGTTGCGCGCTCGTCCAGCATGCCCGAGTATCACCCGCAGGACCTCACGTTCATGCTGGACATCAGCCACAGCACGGCGCTATTCGTGGACAACGCCCGTCTGCTCGATCAAGCGCGCGCCATGAATGCCGAGCTTGAGCAGCGCGTGCTGGCGCGCACTGCGGAACTGCGCGAGTCACAATTGCAATTGCGCCAGTTGACAGCGCGGCTGCAATCAACGCGCGAAGATGAGCGCCGGCGCATCGCGCGCGAAGTGCATGATGTGATCGGCCAGTTGCTCATGTCGCTGAAGCTGGAGGCCGGCCGGCTTGATTTGAAGCTGACCGAAGCTGGCAGCCCGCTGGCTGAACACACGGCCAGCATGCTGGCCATGCTCGACGGCGCCTTCCAGCGTGTGCGCCAGATCGCAACCGACCTGCGCCCCAACCTGCTCGACGACATGGGGCTGATCGCGGCACTGGAATGGCAGGTCGAAGACTTCCGAGCGCGCACTGGGCTGAGCTGTCGCTTTGATTCCACCCTGGATACAGCCCCGCTGGGCAATGACGCATCAATTGCCATCTTTCGCGTGCTGCAAGAGGCGTTGACGAACATTGCGCGGCACGCCGGCGCATCGCGCGTGGATGTGACAGTCGAAGAGGATCATCGCGGCTGGTTCGTGCTGCGCATCCACGACAACGGGCGCGGCATCACGGCAAGCGACTTGCGCCAGACACAATCGCTGGGGTTGGTGGGCATGCGGGAGCGCGTCCATCTGCTGGGGGGTGAGTTCAGCATCGCCGGCGAGCCGGGCAAGGGCACACTGCTCATCGTCAGCGTGCCGATGGGTGATACGGACGCAACCCAGGCGGAAGCCGCCAGCTAGCGCATCTCCAAGTTGCGAAAGGCGAGGCAGAGGATGACGCCGGCCGCGATGCAGGCAGCAGCAAGCGCGCCGAAGAGCGCCATTTGCCAGCCGGCAGCCAACGATGTTGCAGCTTCCCGCGCCGGCGACAGCATTACCACAGCGCCGATCAGAATCATCATCAGCCCGCCAAACAGCGCGCCGTTCAGCCACTTGTTGGCCGGCAATGCGCGGCGGATGCCGGCATACAACAGCCCGCACAGAGCGCCAGCCACTACCGCAAAGCAGACAAACGCCAACACAGCGGCTGGCGATGCAGGCAACGCCTCACCCGCCATCCGCGCGACAAAACGCAGCAGCGATTGCGCCACGAGGCCAAAGATGAAGCCAGCCAGTGCGCCGGCCTGCGCCCCAAACCACAACTGCTGCACTCTGTCGCCGGCAGTTGGACGCCACGCGCGCGGCCTCCAAGACTCGCCGGCGCTCCTGATGATCGACATCGCGATGGTGCAGGATGCTGCAAACGCAAGCGTGATGGCTACGAAGAGGGGCTTCGCACCGCTGAAAGCCAGCAGCACAAATGACGACCACGCCACGCTCTGCGCGACCAGCTTGATGCGCACCGGCAGCACGCCACTGCGCTGATATGCCTGCGCGGCGGCGATGGGCCTTTGCAACCACGTGCGCGTCATGACCCAGCGATACAGCCGCTCCGAACTGCGCACATAGCACGCCATGGTGATGAGCAGAAAGATGGTCGACGGGACGCCAGGCAAAAACACACCGACGATGCCGAGGCCGAGCGTGAGCGTGCCGAGCGCGATCAGAAGGATGCGCTTGAGTGGTGAAAGTGGTGAGAACGTCACCGCGGGAATCGTTCGATCCATGCGTCGAGCGTCAAATCATACCGCCTTCACCCACACCAGCGCCGAGCCTTCCTCTGGCGATGTAAACAACACGCCTTCGCCCATCAACGCATGGCCCTGCGCCTCCATCGCCTTGTCATCCCCCAACCACTCCAGCCGATACATGCGCTCCGCATCCAGCCCGCGCAGCGCAAAGTTGCGTTGCGCCTCGCCACCCGGCATACGGAAAACAAATAGCAGATGCTCGCTGGCAGCCGGCATGGCAAATTGGAATGCCGCCCAGCGGTCGCCACTGCCATCGCGGCGCGGCTGCTCGGTCAGGCGAATCACATCAGCTTCTCGCACAAAGCGGCTGACGCAGGACGTGTAGAGGTCGATATGTTCCTTCCAGCGCTGCTCCACCCACGCCGGCAACTCCGTCAATTTTTGCGAAAAGCCGAACACGTTCATCATCGACATGCGCGTGTAGTAATCCAACTGATGCTTTTTAAGGTTGGGGTCGCGCGGGTTGAACTGTTGCAGTGGATGGTCGTTGAGCCATTCGCAATAACCCCAGTGCAACAAGGCATTTGGCGCAAGCATGGTCGTTGCGCCCCAAAACAGCTGTAGATCGTGCACCGGCCAGTCTGGATCGCTCAAAAACGTCATATGCGTGTGGCGCTGCAAGCCGAGGTCAATGCGCAGGCCGCCAGAACTGCAACTCTCCAGCACCACTTCGGGGAAGGCGGCGCGCACGCGCTGGAGCAATTGGTAATAGCCGATGTAATGCGCATACAAGCCGTCGCCGGCGCCGTGTCCATGATCGGTGCGGTTGCAGCCGGCGCCGGGGTCGAGGTTGAAGTCGAGCTTGATCCAGTCGCAGCCATAGTCGACGATCAGCCGGCGCAACGTCTCGAAGGCCCACGCCTGCGCCGCCGGGTTGCCCATGCACACATAGCCCAACTGCTCGCCATCGCGCAACGCCACCAGATCGGGGCGCTCATTCGTCAACTGCGCCAGCCTGCCAAGCGCCTCAATCTCGCACCAAAGTCCAAACTTCATGCCGCGCGCGTGAACGTCATCGGCCACCGCGCGGATGCCGTTGGGGAAGCGCACTGCATTGACCTGATGCCAGTCTCCGCGCATGTCATACCAGTCCGTTGCCGGGTCGGATGGGCCGAACCATCCGGCATCGAGCGCGCAGACGCCTATCCCCATTGCAGCGGCTTTTGAGGCATTGTCGCGAAAGATCGTTTCGCTGATCAGCGTGTCTCGGTAGGGCCACCAATGATTCCATTCCACCGGCAGCGCCGCAGTTGTCGCGTTCCGGGGATACCAGTGCTTGCGACCCACGCGGGCGTAATGCTTCGAAGTCGTATTGAGGTCGCCGCTGTGGCCGAGCGCAATCACCGCCGGCGGGCTTTCCATCGCATCGCCGGCGCCCAGTGTCCTTTCAAATTCCCAATCGCTCAGCCCGCCGCTAAAGGCAATGCCCTGCGCCGAGGGTGCAAGGCGGATGCGCCAGTTGCCCGACCACGCGACCGATGCCGACAGCACCGCGCCATCTGCACGAAAGAGCGCGCACCATGGATGCATCCCTTTCGAGGAGCGGCCCGTCCTCGTCTCCAGCAACACGTCTTGCGTGAGGGCAGCGCGCACCGGCTCAAACTCCGCGCCCCAGTCGCTGGTGAAGTGCAGCAGATCATGCTGCGCCGGCGCGAGATGCAGCGCAAACGAATCGATGCGGGTGACTGTGATCGGCTGCGCCGCGTCATTGCGCACGGTTTGCCACAGCTCAATTAGAGGGGCGGCCTCGTAGGCACGGGTGTGGTGGATGACGCTGAGGCCATTTGCGCTGCGCACTTCGACGACAAGATCGCGCTTGCCGTCGCGCCACGCGCCGGCTTCGGCGCGCACCACGCGCCAATCGTCCACGCGGTTGCCGTCTACATACACGGCGAACGGCAGCGCCGCGCCGGCCAGCCACGCATGGCCGGCGTGCGCCAGTTGCGTCAGGCGCAGGTCGTCGTTCTCCAGGCGATATGCCAATTGCAAGGCGTCATTCATCAGTGCGATGGTCGGTTGATGAGTCATGAGATTCACTCCGCAATGAATGCCGGTCAGGCTGGAATTTCGTGCGCATGCGAGACGACTTTCTCGATGGCGTTTACGACGTCGCGCATCACCGATTCGTCTGCCAGCAGCAACGTATGAAAGAGCCACACAGTTTCGTCACAGGCGCGCTCGCACACGGGGCAGGTCGCTTGCGTGTAATCCAGCGCGATGTCCGGGTTGGCGCGCATGCGCTTGAGGTTTTGGAACACCGCCATCTTGTAGAGCGGGCGCGTATAGCCTTCCGACGCCGGCACGCCTTCAGCCGCCAATGCCGCCACAAACTGGCCTCGCGTGATGCCGAGCGCCTTTGGGTCGATGCGCAGAGTGTAGAGGTGATATGCGCGGCGGGTGATACGCGGATCCTCACGCACCACACACACGCCTGGAATGCCCTGCAGATGCTTTGTGAGAAAAGCGCCATTGGCCTGGCGGCGCAAGGTATGCGCTTCCAGCCGTGATAGCTGCGCCAGCAGCAGCGCAGCCTGAAACTCAGTCAGGCGCAGGTTCGAGCCAATGTTGCCATGCTCATACCATGCACCGCCGGCGACGCGCCCGCAGTTGGTGATGCTGCGGCACTGCTCGGCCAGCGCTTCGTCGTCGGTGAGGATGATGCCGCCCTCGGCGCTGGCGATGTTCTTCGACACCTGAAATGAGAAAGCGCCACAACGACCCAGCGCGCCAGTGCCCTTGCCCTTCCATTTGCCGCCCCACGAATGGCAGGCATCTTCGAGGATGAGCAGATTGTGCCGCCGGCCAATCTCGTTGTAGAGATCCATGTCGACGATGCGGCCGCCAAAATGCACCGGCATGATCGCCTTCGTGCGCGGCGTGATCTTGCGCAGCGCATCGTTCGGGTCCAGGCACCAGGTATCGGCCTCGATGTCGGCGAAGACGGGGATGGCGCCGGCGCGCAGCACCGCCGATGCAGTGGCAATGAACGTGTAGGGCGGCACAATCACCTCGTCGCCCGGGCCTATGTCGAGCGCCTGCAACATCGTCTCCAGCGCGGTGGTGCCGCTGGAGGCCGTGACGCCAAAGCGCGCATCCTGAAAGGCGGCAAAGTCCGCCTCGAACTGCTTGACGCGTTTGCCGTACCACCACTCGCCGCTCTCAAGCGCATCGAGCAGGCCATCGCGTTCGCGCGCATCCCACATCGGCCACGTCGGCCACACCACGCTGCACGCCTGCGCTCCACCATTGATCGCTAGTTGTGTCATCCGCCCTGTTGTAGCATCGATGCGGGATGCTGTCAGGTCGCAAAAACCTGAGACGCGCGCTTTGAAAGCGGCGACGTGGGAGTTACAGGAGTTGCAGGAATGGCAGCGCGTAATACAGCAGCAGCGCGCCTGCGCACACGATCATCGCGCCACTGGCAAACGGCAACGCGCCGGCCACGCGACTGCCAGCCAATGCTGGCGCAATCTGCGCGGCAAATCTGGCGCCTCGCAACGCGCGCTTGCCAAAGACCAGCGCCAGGCTGATGGCAGTCAGCACGCCAGCCAGCCCCACGCTGAACGCAACGATGAGCAACATGCCAAAGCCAACCCGCCCAAGCGCGATGGCGCTGAGCAGAACGATGAGCGCAGCGGGGCACGGCACCAGCCCGCCAGATACGCCGACGGCCATCACGTTGCGCGCATTCAATTTCGCCGGCGGCGTGTGCGTATGTTGCCTGCCGCCGTGCGCGTGAACAAGTTGATTCGTGCTTTCATCAAAGCTATGGGTGTGATCGGCGGCAACCTGCGGTTGCCGGCGCTGCCGCAGGGCAGTTGCAATCATGCGCACGCCCATCGCGATAACGATGAGCGCCGACATCAACCCCAGCACCGGAAACAGCTTCTCCGGCACGATGAAGCGCGAGAGCAACAGCGTGACCAGTCCCATCACGAAGACGCTGGCAGTGTGAGTGATCGTGACTGTAAGGCCGAGCATGATGGCGTGCCTGGGCGTGGCGCGCGTGCCGATGAGGTAGGCGGCAGCAAGGCTCTTGCCATGCCCCGGCTCCAGCGCATGCAGCGCGCCCAGCCCCAACGCGGTAAGCAGCGAAATGGCGATGAGCGAAGGCGTGAGATTGCGGTAATTGATGAGGGCTGCAAATTGACTCTCGCGGGTGATGGCGCTGATGGGCGCCGCGCCGGCGCCGGCGCGGGTATCCGCCGGTGCTGCTTCATTCACAAGCGCCACCTCAACGGTCGCGCTTGTTTCGCGCAACGGTTGGTTGAGCAGGTCCTGCGGGTATTGGCGCAATTCATCGCTTACATCTGCATCACTCACATTCGCATCGCTGACGCGCGTGCCAGGACCGGCCTTCACCACGATCTCGCGCCAGCCAAGCCGGTCGAGATCGTTTGTATCGTTGAAGGAAATGTGCATCGACTGCCCATGCGCCGGCAACGCCGCATCCATCCAGAACGACAGCCGCAACGTGTCGAGGCCACCCTGCCCTGGCATGAGCGCGAGCGCCGGTGCACGCGCTTGCAGCGCCACAGCGTCGCCGTTGACGGCAAGCGTGACATGCTGGCGAATCTCCTCAACGCGAGCAGCGACAAAGGCGGCCTGTTCACCCTCATCGAAGCGCTGATTGCTGTTGCGGTCAAGCGCCGCCTTGAGTTGAAAAGTCGGGATCTCGGCCAGATCGACGACATAGAAGATACGCGCCTGCGCCGGCGATAGTTCGATGCGGCTGTAGTGATTCACGCTGAAATTACCGAGCGGGTGCGCAGATGCGACCTGCGCCGGCAACACGACGGCGAGCGCAATGCCGGCCAGCGCAGAAGTGACAAGTGATCGCTTCATCGATATGCATACGCCGGCGGCGGCGCTGCGTATGCATGACATGACAGAAGAGATATGCATTGACGCACAAGCGCCCAAGTTAGATGAAATCCATGCCGCCGAGGAGCGTCGGCAAAAGGCAGAGGCAGCCAAACCGATGTCGTCTGCGCCGATGCGCTACAACGCTGATGGCTCGGTCGATTGGGGCAACATGTGGGACAGCTTCTGCGCGCTGGCATCCACCGGCGGTCCACCACATCGCGCCACCCCGTTACTGCCGGAAGCCGGCGCAGATCCAGACAGCGACGGCTATCAGTTTGCCCAGCGCGAGATCATGCGCGGCATCCAACTTGTGAGCGGCTTACGCGCTGCGCCGGCTTGTGCCGGCTGGATTGCGGTGGAATGCCCCGTCGAAGGCATGGCCGCATGGATCGCCGAGCAGGGCATGCAAGAGAACGTGGCAATCCAGCAACATGGCAGCGCATTCTGGGTGCCGTGTGGCGAGCATTGGGCGCTGAAGGGCGAGATCAAAAATGTCATCACGGTGGTAGCGAAGACGACGCATTACTACGCAGATCATCTGTCCGCGGATGCAAAGACGCTGTTCGCGCTGGAAGCCGGCCTGGCGCAAGTCAGCGCGCTGCTACGAAAGTGGATGCGAAGATGACGCGTTGGATTGTGACCCGCGCCGGCGCAACTCACTGCGGCATGATGGAGCGCGCGGCGATTTTCTCAGATTTCTTCGCGCTCTGTTGCGCAGCCACCCGCTTCAGATGGTAGCGCCGCGCAGTGCGCGAATACACCACGACCGTGTTGCCCAGCTTGTCGTGCCAACCCTGCCGGCGTCCATCGACCAGCACCCACAGGAACCCCAGCGCGAACGGAATGAACGACACATACATGCCAAGATAGCGCAGGATGGCACGGGCAAGTGTGACACTCCCTGGGCGATCGGTCTCTTCCATACGAATGCCGATGACTGCCATGCCCAAGGTGCGCCCAAAAATCGACCATGCGCCGATGAAATAAGCCGCTTGCAAAAAGAAGGGGAAAATCAGGGCGATTCCGTCGGCCAGCCGGCTTGCGCTGAAATCCGAGACGACCTTGAGATTGTTCAAGCCGAAGAAGCCCAGCACCGCGCGTATGGAAAAGCTCACGGCGATGTTGATGAGCAAGACCAGAATGAAGTCGACGATGAAGGCGAATGCACGGCTGACAAAGCCGGCGTAGCGGTCTTCCGCATGCGGGAAGAGGGCGATGTCAGATTGGCTCATGGCTGTCCCTCGCTGGGTGGCCGGCCCAGCAGCCGGCGAATGGTCTGATCAAGTTTTCTGTCGGCTTTGATCGTGCCTTGCCGCAAGTCGTCGAGCATGTCGCCGGCCATGTCCACGCTCTGGTTCTGGATAATGTTGCCCACCTCGGGATCGTTGCCGACGCGCACCAGCAATTCGCTGATGAGTTCATCGGTGGCGACGGCCGCCAGCTTGCGACCATCGCGCTCCTCGACGCGGCCAATGCGGATGAGGCGCTCCACTTCGTCATCGCGCCGGCGCGTGGCGTCATCCAGCGCGCGCTTCACCGGCGCCGCAACCAGTCCGATCAGCGGCAGGCGAGCGGCATCATCCAGCACACGGTAGGCCGCGCTGGTTCGCCGCTGGCTGTAATTCACCACGTCGTTTGCGGCCTTGAGGGCGCCCTTGCTCGCGCTGAAGAGCAAGCCGATCGCTGCGTAGCGCAAACGCGTGAATTCATCTTCGAGCGGCATTTGCGCCGGCGGATGCGGCTCGTAGACCACTTTCTCTTCCCACTGCCGCAAGCGCTTGAGCAGCTCATCCGCGCCCAGCACGCCGGCGCCAACCAGCAGCCGCAGCACCGATTCCAGATCGTCGAAGGCAGCACCGGGGATCGCCGGCGGTCTTGTGGCTTCGTTGTCTTGTTTAGATGATGTCATAGCACTTTTATAAGAGCGTCAAGAATCAGGGCTGGCGCCTGCGCCTCACATGCCCCGCCACTGCTGCCACAGAATGCGCGCCACCACGATCAACGACATGCCGAGCGACGCGACAAATCCAATCAGCCCGACGATGGGCAACAGACCCAGGATGCCCTCGCCGCGCAATCCCATCACCAACACCGAGGCGATCATGCCGCCGACGAGCAGCAACGCCAGCATGAAACGATTTGCCGTGCTGTTGAGCGCGCCTGAGAGATATTGCATGTCGCCCGGGTCGAGGCGGGTGGTGCGCCGGCCGCTGCGCGCGTCGCGCACATACTGCTCCACCGCATCGCCCACCAGCGGCAGCACGCGCAGCACCTGGTCGGCGGAATTGGTCACCGACTCGCGCAGCGCGGCCGGGTTGAACTTGCTCAACAGCACCATGTTGCTTGCAGTCATGGCGAGTTCGGTGATGTTGAAGTTTGGATTCAGCACGCGCACGATCTGCTCAGTCTGCATGATCGCCTTCAGCGCGAAGAGCAGATCCGACGGCACGCGCAGACCGTTATCAGTCAGGCTGGCAAGCAACTCCGAGAGGAAGCCAGCGTATGAAAACGTCGCCAGCGAACCGCTGAGATGCCTCTTCACCAGCCGGTTGATGTCGCGCTCCAGCGCATCAACGCTGACTGGCTTGAACTCGATGCCGAGCGACAGCACCACCTGCGTGATGCGATGCGCGTCGCGCTGACCCAGGCCGCGCAACAGATCGACGATCTCATTGCGCTGGCGCGAATCGAGCTGGCCGGTCATGCCGACATCCAGAAAGACGATGTCGCCACTGCGCAACTCGACAAAGACGTTGCCAGGATGCACGTCGGCGTGAAAGAAGCCGTCAATCAAGATCTGCTGCACCATGGCGTGAACGAAGGTGTTGGCGAGGCGCGACCGGTCGATGCCGGCTTCCTCGATGCGGCGCACATCGTTGACCTTGACGCCGGCGATGTTCTCCATCGTCAGCACCGTCGGCGTGATGAGATCCCAATACACCTTCGGCGCGCGCACGCCAGCCACTGCGCTCAACACCTTGCGCAGTTGATCCATGTTCGCCGCTTCGTTGGTGTAGTCCAGTTCCTTGCTGATGCTGGCAGCGAACTCCTCGACGACGCCGAGGGCGTTGTAGTGGCGCGCAATGTTGGTGGCGCCTTCCAGCCCGCGCGCCACCTCGTGCATGATGGCGAGGTCGGACTGAATCTGTTGCTGGATGCCCGGCCGCTGCACCTTCACCACGACGCTGGAGAAATCGTTGAGCGTGGCGGTGTGCACCTGGCCGATCGATGCAGCGGCCAGCGGCGTGTAGTTGAACTCGCGAAAGAGATATTCGGGCTGCTGCTTTAGCTGGCTGATCAGCAGGGCGCGCACATCAGCTTCAGGGAAAGGCGGCACGCGATCTTGCAGTTTTTCGAGTTCGGCGAGGTAGGCCGGCGGGATGATATTCGACTGGCTCGACACCACCTGCCCCAGCTTGATGAATGTGGGGCCAAGCTCCTGCAACATCAGCCGCAGGCGCTGCGGCGTTTCGAGCCGTTCGATTTCATCTGCGTGACCGTTCTTGCCGGCGCTGGCAGCGCGCCGCGCCTGGCGCACGTCGGCCTTGGAGACGAGAAAGCCAAAGCCATAGCGGATGAAGATGGCTTGCACATCCCACCAGCGCCGCAGGTTGCGCGCTGTGCTGCTGCCCGTCGCATTCACGCTCATGATGCTGTTTACGCCGAATCGATCATCCAGCAAAATCAGGAGCGCGTGAGCGCAATCACCTGCTCGCGCGTCAGCTTGTCGTGGCCGGCGCCCAACGCTTCGAGGGTAGCCTCAGCCAGCGCCAGCGGAATTTTGATCAGATAGCTGAAGGGCGCTTCGGGCAACGTGAGCGCATAATCTGCGGTAAGCCTCAGCCAGTGCGCTGCATAGTTGCGCATGTCGGCATCTGTCCAACCGGGGGGAAAGAAATTGACACCTCGCTTCAGATCCTCGACGCGATTGCGCGCGATGTTGGTCGCCTGCAAGCCGCGCCCAAAGTGAATGGCATGCCGGCGGTCCATCTGCGTGCCATCATGCCACGCCATGATGTCGCACATCAGCAAGCCAACTGCCGCCGCAACGCTATAGGTATAGGCGTCAAGATCGGTCTGGCTTTTGATGCACCAGTTCACGCTGGTCCAATGCACCATGCGCTCGGCCATGGCTGCCGTGTCGGCCCAGATGCGCGGCGCGATGCCCTCTGGCGCAAAAGCAGCCCATTCGGCCAGGTGCAGACTGACGTCGGGCAGCATGCCGGCGTGGGGTTGCAACACCGGCGTCAGCGCCTCACGCAGTGATTGCCCCTGCTCATACGAATAGCCTTGAAAGGCCAGGCTGATGCCGTGCAGAATCTCCGCTTTGGCAGCAGCGCCCAGGTCGGGATGATCTTCGATCTCATCGACGGCTCGCATGCACAGATACGCCGACGCAGTGGCCTCGCGCAAGCCGCCGGGCATGCGGCTGATGGGGATGAAGAACGTGCGGCTGGTCGCTTCAAGGATCTCCATCGCGTCGGGGATGCGTGTTGTTTTGCTCGATCGTCTCGTCATGCGACCTGCTCCTGATGTGTGTTGATGTCCTGCGCCGTTCACCTGCACTCGAGGGCAATGTTACGATGAAAAGCTGAAATTTTGCCTAACCCGCTCTGGGGTCGCATTCCCCGTATACTCACCACTATATTTCAGGAGAACAACATGAGCGAAAAAGATGCAGCTCCAAAAGCGCTGAACGACGTGATGGACGTCACCAAGTCCGTCGCTGATGGCGCCACCGATGTTGCAAACTCGGCTGTCCACAGCGCAGCCGATATGGCGAAGGCTACGGCGGACAGCGCAGCCGACGCAGCGCATTCAGCCACTGCAGCAGCAGCCGGCGTCGCCAAGGATGTGGCGCAAAGCGTGACGACGGCAGCGAAGGGCATTTCGGACGCCAGCGCAGATGCCATCGGCAAGACTGCCAGCCAATCCACTGACGCCATGCAGGACATCGCGAATGGCGTGATCGACCTCTTTCGCTCGCTGATGATCGGCGCTTCAGATGTGGCAAAGGCCGCCGCCGATGAGTTGGCAAAGGCGACCAAGACGACCAGCGCGAGCGCAGCCGACGCCGCCAAGCAGACCGCCGGCGCTGCGACTGATTTTGCCAACAGCACGCTAAAGACCGCCGGCGACACCGTGAGCAAGGTGGCGCACGATACCGCCGACGCTGCCAAGAGCGCAACCGACACCGTGGCCGAAGCAACGCAGAGCGCGGCAGCGGATGTGGAAGCCGGCGCGAAAAACGCGGCAGCAGATATTGATGCAGCCATAAAGCAGGGGTAGCGTAAGCAGCGACCCACAGGACGCAACAGCGAACACGTCCATTTAGCGGACGTGTTCGCTGTTCTACAACGATTCAACCGGACTACGCGCTTCTCTCATTCAAATACAGCAGCCCCATCGCGCCGAGCAACATCAGCGCGCCAAGCCAACCCGCCGGTGCCAGCCGCTCGCCAAACAGCGCCATCGCCAACACGGTCGACGTGAGCGGCTCCAGCAGCGTCGCGATGCTCGCAACCGTCGCCGGCGTGTGCTTCATGCCCTGCAAGAAGATGACGTATCCCAGCGCCGATGGCACCAGGCCAAGATAGAGCAGCGTGCCCCACCCCTGCGCCGAATAATCCAGCGCCAGGCCAGCGGGCAGCGCAAGCAGCAGCAACAACAGCGCACCGACGCCAAAGCCAATCGTGAGCGATTGCAGCGGGTGATAACGCCCCGCCAGCCGCCGGCCGCACAGCGCAAACACCGCATAGCCCAGCGCCGAGCCAAGCGCAAGTGCCACGCCGGCGATGGTGTCGCCCTGCGACTGCGTCGTCGATTGAAAGTCGATCAGCAGCAGCGTGCCGGCGATGGCACACCCCAACGCCAGAAAAATTGGCAACGTCATGCGCTCGCGCAGGAAGATGACTGACAGCAGCGCGACCAGCACCGGCGCAGTACAAAGCGTGACCAGCACCGCCACCGAGACGCCGGCGCGCTGCACCGCGCCCATGTAGCACACCTGATACAGCGCCAGCATCGCACCGATCAGCAGCATCAAGCCAAGGTCGCGGCGCTGAATGGCGAACATGCGCCGGCCCACGATGAACCAGCACGAAATGAACAGCGCCGGCACGGCAAACGCCAGTCGAAAGAAGCCAATCGAGATGGGAGTGGTGTCGGCGATCTGATAGAGCAGCTTGGTGCCGATGCCGACGGTTCCCCACAACATCGCCGAGAACATGACGAGCGCCAACCCGCGCTGCGATTCAGCGCGGGTGATTTTCTGTGTAGCGATCACAAAAGCCTCCGAAAGAAATTGCAGCACGGTTCACATGCTGCGAATGCCGTTGACACAAGACGCGACAGGAGGCAGGCAGCGCGCCCGAAATGAATGGGTGATTGAGATGCGCCGGCCTGCGTGGATCAGGCGGCCGGCGGAGGCGGAAGGATGCCGAAGTAGTTGTTCATGTGAGATTCACGTTTGCGGATTGTAGCTGGCGGTGTCACATCTTCATCGCCGACTTGAGCTTGTTGAGAAAGGCTAACTCTCTTTCGTTTGAGCTTTTGCCGATGCCGAGGAAGCCGGCGCTGGCTGACGCCTTCACGATTTGCTCGGCGATCTCCATCAAGAATAGCTTGAAACTTTTTTCATCATCGGTGAGCAACTCATCCAGCGCAGCCAGACGCGCCATGATCTCGTCGTCGGTCAAATCAGGCGACTCGACAGCCTGTTTGGCCTCGCTGTGGGGCTGCTTTTTCAGCAACGCCTGCACCACCGGCTCGACGCCGGCATCGCCCTTGTAGCGCTTCATCGCATCGCGCAGCGCGTTGCCCATGGCCTGCTCCTGCCGCACAATCTTGAACGACGAAAGTTTCTCGCTGCTACGGAGGATGCCGGTCGTCACCGCACCAATCAACATCACCAGTTCACCCACTGTCTCTTGTTGCATTTGCGCCCGAGCCTACCATCTTTGTCGCCGGTTTATCGCCGGCATTGCGGTAGAGTGCACAGCCACAAGGAGAAAGGGACATGAAGATGATAGGCTGGTTGTTGCTGGCGTCGCTGCTGTGCGGGTGCGCCTTGCCGCCGGCGCCGCCACCTGCGTCACGCAATGCGCAAGCCATGCAGAAGATCAACCTTGATTTGAGCCAGATCGATGAGAACGGCATGATCGGGCCGGCGGATGGCAAACACACCGTCGCCTATGAATTTTGCATCCCGCGAGATGCGACAAAGCGAGCGGAGGTGCTCGCAATTGACCCCTCGCTCAAGTTCCATGCCTCACCTGGCCGCATTCGTTGCACCGCCGGGCAATTTCTGGTCATCGGCGAGGGCGGCACGAAGGCCACGCTGCTCGCGCTCGCGAGCCTGCCCTACATCACCCGTATCGATCCCTTCTATGGCGAGTAGTTTTGGGTGGAAAGCGCTAGGGTTGCGGGGCAGGTTGCATGGCCGGCGCATGGCTGGTGGCGAGTTGGAAACCGATATACAGCAGCACCACGCCAAAGAAGATGCCAAGATATTTGAGCGTCGAACCGGCGGCGCTGATCTCCGGCGCAGTCTCGGCCAGTTTGATCACTGAGCCGCCCAGTGCCGGCAGTAGCCCGCCAATCGCGATCAACACATTGCCCAGCACGCGGTTCGGCATAATCTGCTTGCGCAAAAACAAAAGCGATGAGTAGATCGCGCCGCCCACCAGCACCACTGTGCCATATGCATTCAGGATCGGCGGCAGGATGCGCCGCACCGCAGAATCCGGCAAGATGGCGCGGTAGCTTTCGGTCAGGAACTTGCTCACATCGCCGGCCGGCGTGAAGTGCGCCACGTCCAGCGGGATCGAAAACACCCACACCAGGCTGACAAAACCAATGATGCCAATGATGACCGACGTAACGGTAGCGACATAGGGCCGGCGCACCAGCAGATGCAGCGTGCCCTGGGCCAGCACCGCCGCCACCATGATCGCACCTGACCAATACCACAGCCGAAACGCTACGTCGTTCCAGCCAAAGTTCAAAATGGTCTCGGTCAAGCCGCCGATGAAATACAGCACAAGCCCCAGACCCCACATCAGCAAATGAGCGCCGCCGCGCGCCCGGAAGCGGCTCAACACCGACCACGCAAAGACGCCCGACACGATCGTGGTGAGCAAACCAATGACGAAACTCAGGTTCATGATTTTTCAAGACCTTCGCGCAGCAGCGCGCACTTGATGAGTCGAAGACAGTCTACCGCGCCAC